>DASXFZ010000036.1 GCA_036489315.1 Candidatus Cybelea sp. | reverse complement strand
TATCGGGCGTCGACGCGGCGATCAAAGCCGCGCCGATCGATCCGAACCGCCTGGGGCTGATGGGCTGGAGCTACGGCGGCTACATGGCGATGTGGGCGGAGACGCAGACGAATCGCTTCAAGGCGCTCGTCGCGGGCGCCGGCATCGTCAACTGGCAGTCGTACTACGGCCAGAACAAAATCGACCAGTGGATGATTCCGTTCTTCGGCGCGTCGGTCTATGCCGATCCGGCGGTGTATGCGAAGAGCTCGCCGATCACGTTTATTGCGCAGTCGAAGACGCCCGTGCTGATTCTGCAGGGCGAGCGCGACGAAGAGGTTCCCGCGCCGCAGGCCTTTGAGTTCTGGCACGCGATGACGACGCTCGGCGTACCCGCGAAGCTCATCGTCTACGCCGACGAAGGCCACGGACCGCAAAAGACCTCAAACCAAATCCATATCCTCACGCAAACCGTGGGCTGGTTCAATCGCTATCTGACGGACGCCCGATAGCGCGTTCGGCGTTGCCATTTCTGGCTAGACCAGCCGATGGCTCGGGTGCTAAAATAAAGCACCTTATGGTTAGCTTCACGTCTGGCGCACTTGGCGTACCTTCTTCTTGCGAGCAGGCGTATGGCAGCCGCTAAAGCCGTTGCACTGCTGATGCTCGTTTCGCTCACGCTCAGCGCTGGGCTTCAGGTCAATTTCGACGATCTCATTGCCACGCTCAAAAACATCCCGCTGCTCGTGAAAGCACTGATCGCGAACTTCGTGATCGTCCCCATCCTGGGGGTGCTGCTCGCCCGGCTCTTTGTGCTGCCGGAGGAGATCGCCACCGGCTTTCTTTTGATGGCGATCGCTCCGGGGGTTCCCTTCGTGCTGGCGTCGGTACGCAAGCGCGGCGGGAGCCTTGGCCTGGCCATCGAGCTCGCCGCGGTGTTGCCGCTCGTCTCGATCGTTACCGTCCCGCTGACGGCGCACTATGTGCTGCCGACGGCGGAGGCTGCAGAGCTGCCCCTGGGCAATTTCGTCGTCACACTCGTTCTCTTCCAGCTGCTTCCTTTGCTGATTGGGATCACGATCGGCACGAAACTCCCGAATATCGCGCCGCGGCTCTCGCGCATCTCGCAGATCGTCTTCCTGCTGACCGTCCTCGTCGTCATTATTCTGCTAGCGCCGAAGCTCGCTGCGGGCGTCGCAGCGGTCTACGGCTCGCGCGGCATGTGGGCGATGCTCTGCATTTCGGTCCTCGCGATGCTCACCGGCTGGCTTCTCGGCGGCCCGCTGCCCAAGAACCGGCGCGTGCTCGGCATCGGGACGACGCTGCGCAACATCGGGCTCTGCCTGGTGATCGCCACGACGAGCTTCCCCGACACGCTCGTCGGTGCTGCGGTGCTGACGTACCTGCTGGTTCAGTTTGTCATCGTGACGATCGTCGGGGTGTATTTCGCCCGGTTAACGAAGGAGGCCGCTGCGTGACGCCGCTGATCTTCTCTCAGTTTGGGTTCAAAGCGCTGACGCTCGTCGACTACATCTCCCTGATCGCCGCGACAACGAACGCGTTCAACGGCGCGCTGCTTGCCCGCCGCCCCGACCACTACAAGCATTTCACCGTGATCGGCGTGGTCGTGCTGGCCTATGCGGGCGGCATCGGCGGCGGCATCGTGCGCGACATCTTAGTGAACAAGGTTCCTTCGCCGCTGACAAATCCGTGGTATCTGATTCTGTGCTTGAGCGCCGCATGGCTGGCGATCATGATCGATTTCGGCAGCGCGCAGAAATTCAAAGACGGTCTCTTTCAGTTTATGACCGCCTTCTCGCTGCCGTGGTACGCGATCGTCGGCGCGCAGGCGGCGCTCGCCGCGCACCTCGGCTACGCGGCCGCGGTGATCATCGGCGTCATCGCCACAACGGCCGGCCGCTGGATCATCGACACCGCGTGCCTCGTCGTTCCCAAGCAGCTCGTCCGCGGCGAGTTCTTCATGGTGGCGGCGATACTCACGGGGACCGTCTACGTCATCCTCAATGCCGGGATGGGCGTTTCGGTGATCGTCTCGACGGTGATTGCGTTTTTCGTCGGTTTTGGATTCCGGCTGACGGCCCAGACGCTGGGCTGGGAGGAATGGGAGCCGTGGGAGCCCGAGCCGCTTACCGCGGGCGAAAAAGCCCGCAAGACGCTGGGCGAGGGATTACAAACCGAGCTTGATCGCAACGGAGGAGGTTCCTAGTTGAGCAAGACCGCCGAGAAGCCGCAGGCAACCCCGCTGGTAACGCACCGTGAATTCAAGCTGCTGCTGAAACCCGAGAAGTTTCCCAATCGCCGCGCGCTGCTCGAGTTCGGCGAGCTGCTGCGGCACCAGGCCGAAAAACTCGGCGTGCACTACGAGCCGGTCGAATCGGTCGACTCCCAGCTGCGCATCGTCCAGTTTTACGATACGAAGAGTCAAGATCTCCGCAAGAACAAGCTCATCTTTCGTACGCGGCAGATCCGCCAGGGCGGCTGGCCCGACGAAAGCTGGGAGCTCACCTTCAAGTGCCGCGCGCCGGAGTACGAAAAAGCGGCAACCTTCGACACCGACACGAAGATGACGCAGCTGCAGAAGAAGAAGTTCAAAGAAGAACTGGTTCGCGGCGACCATCCCGGCACGATGACGAGTATCTTTTCGAACAACGTGATCGTCGAGTATCCGGAGGTGCAGATGGAGTTCCCCTTATCGCGCTTGGCGGCGGCGCTGCCCCACCTCGCCACGCTCGGCCTCAACATGGACGAGCCGCTCTCGATCGTCGCCGGCGCGAAGGTCTTTGAGATTCAGTCGAATCTGGGAACCCTTTCGTTCGGGCACGGCGTCACGGCGACCGCGTCGCTGGCGCTGTGGGCGCGCCCCGTCCCCGACCGCTTCGAACCGCTGATCGCCGAGTTCGGTTTTTCGACGCACGTGCGCGGCAAAGAGAAGGAAGAGCTTGGGCAGAAGGCGGCCGACGACTTTTTCAAGGCCCTGCAGATTCCGCTGCGCGACTATCTGAGTGAAGGGACGACGAAGACGGCGCTGATCTACGGCGACGAGGGCTCCTAACGCCGTTTCGGACGCGGGCGTGCAAACGCGATCAGACGACGCGATCGACGAGTCGCTCCTGCGGGACCCCCTCGAGCGTCCTATCTTCATTGCCTCGGTTGCGCTAAACTTCGTCTTGATGGCTGTGGCCCTTATGCTGGTGTTCTACACACCCGGCTGGCTCAAATCGCACGCGCTGCTCAACAAAGACATCACCTTTCTGAGGATTCTCGCCGTCACCGCGCTCGTCGGTATCCCGCTGCTCGTGCTCAATCGGAACCGCCACGAATCGGCGGTGCGCGGAAACTCGGTGCGCCTCTCCGAGGGGCAGTTTCCCGAAGTCTACGCAATCCTGCGGGATCACTGCCGACGCCTGGGCATGACCGAGCTGCCCGAAATCTTTCTCACATCGGGCTCGATCCAGCCGTACTCGCAGGCGTTTTCGTCCTGGCGTGAACAGTACATCGTGCTGCACCAAAACATCTTCGAGATCGACGACCGCAAGACGGTGGACGTGATCTCGTTTGTGATCGCCCACGAGCTCGGGGCGATTCGCCTCAATCAAACGACGGTCTGGAACGAGATGCTGCTGACGTACATCAGCTCGATCAAGTGGCTGCGCTCCCCGCTCGAGCGCGTGCGGATGTTCTCGCGCGATCGCTACGGTGCGGCGCTGGCGCCCACGGGATTTCGCGGTTTGCTCATCAATGCGGTCGGCCGCCGCCTCATGGACCGCGTCAACATCGACGATTACTTCGCGCAGCTGCGAAGCTACGGCGGCTTTTGGTCGGCGGTGAACGTTTTCTTCGAGCCGAAGCCGCAGGTCCTCACCCGCCTGCGCCGCCTGCGCGACGCCGGCTACAAATACATCGCTCACCCGCCAATCGTATAAAGAGCCTTGGCGTAGATGCAGCCGCGCCGGTTCACCCTCGGCTTCGGGCCGGGGCTGGTCTCCGGCGCCTCGGCGAACGATCCGACGACGGTCGGTTCGATTGCGGTCGTCGGCGCGGCGACTGGATACGGCCTCACGTGGCTCGTCGTTTTGCTGCTGCCGATGCTCGCGATCGTTCAGGCGATCGCGGCGTCGGTCGCCGCCGCTTCGGGAATGAGCCTGCAACAGGCCATCGCGCGCACGTGCGGGCGACTCCCGGCAGTCGTAAGCGCGGCCGCCATCGTGGGCATCAGCCTCTTTACGCTGGGCGCCGACGTTGCGGCGGGGGCGCAGGCGCTCGCGCTGCTCTGCGGCATTCCTTACTATCTGCTTGTCGTGCCGATCGTCGCGGCCGGCTGTTGGGTGCTCGCGACGAAGTCCTACCTGCGCATCGAACGCGTCCTCGCCTCGCTGACGCTGATCTTTCTGTGCTACGTTGCGAGCGCGATTTTGGCGCGGCCGAACTGGGGCGAGGTGCTGCGCAGTATCGTGCTGCCGCACTTTTCGCTCGCGCCCGTGTACCTCGTCGGTACGCTGGCGCTGCTGGGCACGACGCTGACGAGCTACGTCTATTTCTGGGAATCGATTGAGATCGCCGAGCGGCGCGCGGCCGGTTCGGGAGTTCGAGCGGCCCGTTCCGACGCCGCGATCGGCATGCTGGTCGCGGGCTCGAGTTTTCTCTTCATCTTGATTGCCACCGCTGCGACCTCCGGGATGCACCACGTTGCGATCCTTACGGCGGCCGGGGCGGCGGCCGCGTTACGGCCGCTCGCGGGCGGCTGGGATCAGCGGCTGTTCGGAATCGGTCTCTTCGCCTCGGCCGCAATTGCGATTCCGGTGATCTCGGCGACCAACGGTTACGTCGTCGCCCAGCTCCTCGATCGTCCGGCGAGCCTGACGCTGCGTCCCGCCCAGGCGCCGGTATTCTACCGCGCGATTTTTCTCTCGCTGGCACTTGCCGGCATCTTGGCGCTGCTGCCGATCCCGATGATCTCGCTGCTCTATTGGGTCTCGGTCGCCGCCGGCGTCGCGACGCCGATCACCTTGACGTTGACGATGATCGTCGCGCGCAATCGCGAGCTGATGTGTGGGCGCCCGATCGCGCTGCCGCTCGCGTTCGCGGGCTGGGCGATCGTTGCGGTCGTTACGCTTTCGGCAGGGAGCGTGCTCTTCGTGGCACTGCGCCCCACGCTTCACCTCTGAGCGGCGTTTATTCGGCAGCGAAGAGAGAGGCCGGCAGCGCTTGGCGAATCTTCTGTACGGCCCAAGGGCTCTAGGAAGGAGGTACGGCGCATGAAGAGGTTTGGCGATGTTTGATTGGCAGAAGCAGACGCAGGTTTTCGACTACGTCGATCAATTGATCGCGGCCGAGGCCGCCAAATACGATTCGGGGACGCCGATCCGCGAGGGCCTCGACCGCCTCAAAGCCGTGGTGGACTCGCAGCGCGGGCTCGCGGATAAAATGCAAACCGTGACTCCCGAGAACGCGCAAGCGCTCTTTGCCGAGATGGCGGCCGCCCACGCGAAATACCTTCGAGCGCTAACGGTCTGCACCGAGTTGATGCAACAAGCGGGGATGGACTACAACCGTGACCTTTTGCGCAAACTTCAAGAACTCGGCTTCCCCGTCAGCTAGGCGCGCCCGCCTCGGCGACGTCGTAGTTACGGCAGGAGCCGGGGCTCTCGGTGCGTCTCCTTGGCCCCCTCCCCCGTGCAGCACCCCAAGCGGGGCGAATATACGCTCGCGGATGGAGCCAACGAAATCGCGGCCGTAATCAACCAGGCGGTGCAGTGCAGTCGAACCTTCGAATTCATCGCGGTGGGCACCCCGTGAGACTGCACGCGACGGTGCTGCCGTAGCGCCCTGACGACTCAGGGCCTAGGACGGAACTGGGGCCTCACCGGCGAACACTTCCCTGGTTATACCTTAGTAAGGAGTTACCAGCGATGGGACGCTATTATTTTAATCGTGGCGCGGGATTAGTCTGTGCGCTGATTTTTCTTTCGGGCTGCGGCGGCCAAAGTATGGGCGCAATTCCCCTGCATCCGGCAGTCGCGCAGATCCAAACCGATGCCGCCGGCCGCATCTACGGCAGCAACGGTGCGATTAAGCACATCGTCATCATAATCCAGGAGAATCGCACCGTTGATAATCTGTTCAACGGCCTCCCGGGAGCCGACACCGTGCGATCCGGCAAGAACATGCAAGGCCAGACGGTCGCGCTCCAGCCGATCTCCTTGACGGCACGCTACGACATGTCGCACCGGCATCATGCATGGTTGAGCGACTATGACCGCGGTGTAATGAACGGGTTTAATTCGGAGCCTGAGAACTGCTACGTACCCGGGAACTGCCCGCCCGCGCAGGTAGCATCGTATGGCTACGTGCCCCGCACGCAGGTATGGCAGTACTGGGAGATGGCACAAGCCTATACCTTTGCCGACAAACTCTTTCAGTCAAATCAAGGCCCGAGTTTCCCCGCACATCAATACCTCGTTAGCGGAACATCGACGATTAGCAGAAACTCTCCGCTAAAGGCTGCCGACAATCCCGGCGACACGAACGGCATATCCAACCAGGGAGGCTGCGATTCCGTTAAATCGACGAGAGTCTTGACGATTGACCCCGCCGGAAATGAAGGGAAGTCGGTATTTCCGTGCTTCGACCGCGAGTCCATCATGGACTTGATGAACAAGAGCGGGGTCTCGTGGACGTACTACCAAGAGAGCCACGGAGCCGGGCAGTTTCATGCCCCCGATGCTATCAGGCAGATTCGCTACGGGCCTTCGTACGACAACGTGAAGTGGCCGTCTGCAAAAATCTTGCACGATATCCGCGAGGGACAACTCGCGCAGGTGGTCTTCGTTACCCCGAGTGCTAAGGCGTCCGATCATCCGGCGCATAATAATGGTACCGGGCCGTCTTGGGTGGCCTCGATTGTCAATGCGATCGGCAAAAGCCCGTACTGGAAGTCCACGGCAATCATTGTGACCTGGGACGACTGGGGCGGCTGGTACGATCACGTGCGGCCGCCCGTGTATAATTCGTACGAGCTTGGCTTCCGGGTTCCGATGATCGTAATTTCACCCTACGCTCGTCGCAAGTACGTATCGCACACGCAGTACGA
>DASXFZ010000035.1 GCA_036489315.1 Candidatus Cybelea sp. | reverse complement strand
GATGTGTCGCACGACGACCAGAAGGAGAAAATGCGTCTCGCCGGACGGTCGACCGCGCGCTTTTATCGCAAGCATCCCAGCTTCGACGTCATGCTGAACTTGGGGATGACGCCGGTCTCGCTCGGCCTGCATTCGCTCTTGACGCGCTTTCCGACGCTGCTGGCCTCGATCGACCGGCGCTCCGCCCGTTCGCGCCTCGCGCGGGAGCTGATCCTGCAATACCACTACGTCTCCGGCGTAAAAGAGGGTCGTAGTGACGGTTAAGGTTTCGTGTGGCGCGCTGCGAGCCGGCGACGCCGGGGAGTCCGTCGAGCTCAACGGCTGGGTGAATCGCCGGCGCGATCACGGGGGACTGATCTTCGTCGATCTGCGCGACCACGAGGGCGTCACGCAAATCGTCTTCGATCCGCAGCATCCGAGCTTTTCGCAAGCCGAGCACCTGCGTCACGAGGACGTGCTCAACGTCCGCGGTACCGTGCGGCGCCGGCCGGCGGGCACCGAAAACCCGCGCTTGGGAACCGGCGACGTCGAAGTGGCGATCGAGGCGCTCGAGATTCTGAACCGCTCGGCGGTACCGCCGTTCCAGATCAACGTCGACGAAGACGTCGACGAGAATCTGCGCTTGGAGTACCGATATCTCGATCTGCGACGGCCGCGTTTGCAGGAGAACATCCGGCTGCGCCATCGCATCGTCAAGGCGATGCGCGACTTCTTCGACGAGCGCGGCTTCGTCGAGATCGAGACGCCGATGCTGATCAAGTCGACGCCGGAAGGTGCGCGCGACTACCTCGTTCCCAGCAGGCTATATCCTGGGGCCTTTTACGCGCTCCCGCAGTCGCCGCAAATGCTCAAACAAATCATGATGATCGCGGGCTTCGGGAAGTACGTGCAGATCGCCAGATGCATGCGCGACGAGGATCAGCGGGCCGATCGCCAGCCGGAATTCACCCAGCTCGACGTCGAGATGTCGTTCTGCACGCAAGATGAAGTGTTGGATACGATGGAATCGGCGATGCGCTACGTGTGGAAGAGCGTGCTCGGCCTCGAGCTGCCGCCTTTTGCGCGCCTCACGCATCAGGAAGCGATGGCCAAATACGGGCTCGACAAACCCGACCTTCGCTTCGGCCTGGAGCTGGCCGATGTGGGTTCCGTCTTTGCAAACACGGAGTTCGTCGTCTTTCGCTCGGCGCTGGAGGCCGGCGGCGCAATCGTCGCGCTGCGCTATCCGGGAGGCGCGGAGCTCTCGCGTCGCGATTTCGACGCGCTCACCGAAACCGCTAAGCAGTTCGGCGGCAAAGGCATGGTCTGGCTCGCGCTGGGCGCCGACGGCACGAAATCCTCGGCGGCGAAGTTCCTAAGCGAGGCCGACATCGCGGCGGTGACATCCGCCGTGCAGGCGCAGACCGGCGACGCGATCCTGCTCTTCGCCGACCGAGACGAGCTGGCTCGCGCAGTCGCCGGCAAGATGCGCAACGAAGTTGGGGCGCGCTGCAGCCTGCGCGATCCACAGCAGTATGCGTTCGCCTGGGTGACCGGCTTTCCGTACCTGGAGATCGACGAAGAGACCGGCAAGCCGGCGCCCGCGCATCACCCGTTCACTGCGCCCGCACCCGGCGATTGGGAGCTGATCGATTCCGCGCCGACGAAGATGCGCGCCCAGCATTACGACCTCGTGCTGAACGGCTACGAGCTGGGCTCGGGGTCGATCCGCATTCACAAGCCGGGCGAACAACGGAAGATCTTCGAGATGCTGGGGCTGACGCCCGAACAGATCGAGGATCGCTTCGGATTCTTCGTGCGCGCCCTCGACTACGGTGCGCCGCCCCACGGCGGGATGGCGCTGGGCATCGACCGCATCGTGATGATCGCCTGCGGCGAAGAGAATATCCGCGAAGTCATCGCGCTTCCCAAGAACCAGGTCGCCCGCGATTTGATGATGGACGCGCCGAGCGCCGTCCCCGCGCAGCTGATGGCCGATCTGCATCTTCGCAGCGCACCGATCCCGGGCGGGAAGTAGTAGATTCGGGACGGTTACATTCCGACTCGGACACATTCGTCGCGCCACATCCGTGTGGCGCTCCTATCGACTGCCTCGCGCCTTCCGCATCCTGCTCCAGCGCTCGGTCAGACGGTCCTCATCGGAACATAACCGTCCCGAATCTACTCGGTTGCGGCACCGAAGCGGTTACATTCCGACTCGGACACATTCGTCATCGGAACATAACCCTCCCGAATCTACTCCGAGGATCTGGCGTGCCTTCGTAAAGATGGAGTCGAACATCGGCACGGTCAGTTTGCCGGTGTTCGTGTTCTGCCGGCTGGGATGAAACGACGCGATCACATCGATGACGCGCTCCCCGAGTCGGGCGCGGTAGTGCGCGCCGTGTGAGAAGCTGGGCTTGGCGCCGTCGAACGTAAAGCCGCGCGCTTGGAGCATCTTCAAAATCGCCGCGAAACCGATGGCGCCCAACGCAATCGTCACGCGGACGCGCTGCAGCGCATCGAACTCCTCCAACAAGTAGGGAAAGCAGTTCCGCAGTTCGCCGGGCGCCGGTTTGTTCTGCGGAGGCGCGCAGCGTGCGGCGGCGGTGATGAAGCAGTCGGCGAGGCGCAGCCCGTCGTCGCGCGAGATCGCGACCGGCGCGGAGGCAAAGCCGGCTCGATAGAGCGCGGGATAAAGAAAGCCTCCAGATGCATCGCCCGTGAACGGGCGGCCGGTGCGATTGCTCCCGTGCGCGCCCGGCGCGAGACCGACTAAGATCACGCGTGCCTGCGGATCGCCGAAGCCCGGCACCGGCTTTCCCCAGTAGTCGCAGTCGCGATGCGCGCGCTTCTTCTCGCGTGCGATCTCGGCGGCGAAGGTTCGCAGCCGCGGGCACTTGCGGCAGCGGATAACCGCGCTCTCGATCTGCGTTAGCGTTTTCATTCGGATAGGTCGAGCGGGAGCGCTTCCATTTCGCGAGGCTCGAACTTTTCCAGCCCGCCGTGATAGGTTCGGCCCTTGCCGACGAAGCTCGCGCGCCTGGCGTTGAGCGATGCAACGACGTGCTCGAGCGTCCGTTCGTCCAGCGGCCGGCGCGGGTAGAGTCCGTGAACGACGTTGAGCAGCCCGAGGCCGTCCGGGTTGCGGGCAAAGCACGGAGCGCTGCGAGCCATATAGGTTCCGACGATCGGCGGCCGGGGAAAGACGAGCGAGTACCACGGGCGGCGCCGGCTCGCGATGTACCCGCGGTGAATTTGCGCGGCCTCCCCCGCGCGAACGTAGTCTGCGAGCGCTTCGTCTGCGAGAACGTGGGCCTCGGAGTCAATCTGCAGCGCGACCATGCGGTGCGCAGCATCGCGCACGATCCCGCCTGATTCGAGGACTTCTTTCGCGGAGGCGACGAGCGGAACGCAGTGCCGTAAGATGCCGCGCTCGCTCGCGCAGGCCTTGGACATGACGAAGAAGCCGTTTGCGCCGGTGACTTGTCCTCGTGAGACGCGAAAGAGCGTGCCGATCCGCCCGGCCTCGTCGCGCTCTTGGGTTCCTCGGAAGAGCGCGGACCAGCGCGGCGTACGTGCGAGCTCGGAACGCTCGCACCGCCGTCCCCCACGCAGTGAGATCGCCGCTGGGTCGGTGAGCTGCGAGAGCGTAACGAATCGCGTTGCGCTTCCGATGGAAAAGGTCGTTATCGCAGCGGTGGTCATCGCATCGGCAAACGGCCTCGCGCGCGGATCGAAAGCGGCAAGCCCGCGTCCGCCAAGCTCGCCGGCAAACGCGTCGCGAAGAAAGGCGCCGTAACGCACGTCGAGCCACTCGGCGCTCGTCACGAAGGAGCCGACGTCGCCGCGTTTGGCGTGCAGCGCCAAGGTTGCGAGATAGAACAGGACGTGCAGGCCGGCCAGACCAGAGATGCTCGAACCGATGGCGCTCGCAATCGCGGAGGCTCTCGCCTTGACTGCCGGCGTCAGCTCGTGGTGACGAACGTAGGGCGGATTTCCGACAAAGGCGGTTCGTCCGGCAATTCGCTCGATGCGGGCGAAGAGATAATCCTCGTTGATGACTCTTGAGTTTGCCGCGCCGACGGCAGCGAGCGCCGCGCGCGTCATCAGTGTGGCCAGAGGGTCGACGTCGACGGCGATGAGCGCCAGGAAACGGTCGTGCTTAGCCGCGGCGACTGCGAACCGTCCGCTTCCGCAGCCTGCGTCGACGAGCCGTTCGGCACGGCGTTCCAGTGCCCAGCGCGTCATCGCGTCGACGATTGCGGGAGGCGTGTAGAACGTGCCGAGGGTGCGGCGCGCCACCCGCGAGCGGGCCGCGCAGAGACCATCTCCGAGCGGATCCCCGCCGTCGCGAATGGCGGCGCGGATGCTGCGGCCCGCGTATTTTGCGGGGCGGCCGGCGGCGCGAACGAGAGCGAGTTCGGCGCCGGAGAGCGGGCCGCCGCAGCCGGCGGCGCCGCAGGCCAACGCGCCGCGGGCGATCTCGAGCAGCTCCCCAGCGACGTTCACGTGCCGTTGAGCACATCGGCGTATTCGATGCCGACCGGTGCGATGACGTAGGCGATGCCGTCGTTGCGCTGCCAGATTCGCTCGAGGGCGGCTCGCGGATAGACGACGCGTACGTTTGGGGCCGCCGGATCGTTGATCGCGCAGTCGCCGGCGCGCGTAAACCCGCAGAGCACCGCGAGGTGGCCGTCCGAGCGTTCCAGCGGCGCGCCCGGAAGCTCGCCCGCACTCCACGAGTACGAGATCGCTAGCGGAAGATTTCGTTCGATCAGACGCTGGGCGTGATCGAGATTGCGCAGGTGCGCCACGGCGGCGCGCAAACCGAGACGGCCGCTGTAGGCAACGTTGAAGACCCAGTTGCCGGTTCCGTTGTACGAGCGGTCGAAGACTTCGCGCGCTGTCTGGGTTACGGAAACCTCGATTCCGTGATAGGCGTGAATCATCGAAAGCGCCGCGGGGCTGCACCACCCACGCTCGTTGGGCTGCTCCGCGTACTGGGAGCGCGCGGGAACGTCTAAGATCAGCGAGTGGCTCGCGTAGGGAAGCGAGTCGCGGACCCGTACCGGTGCGGAAAACGCCAGCTGCTCGAAGTGCACGCCGGGCGCACGAACCTCGATGCCGTCGAACGGCTGCGCCGCGCGGATGACGTCGACCTCGACGACGGTGTCATCGTGCGACGGGCTCAGTGACTTCGCCCCGCCGGGCCTCCACTCGGAGTGGTCGAGCCAGTCCCCCGCGGGCAGGTGCGCGCGAAGCAGGCGGAAGGAGAGACGGCCGCTCTCCGTATGCGTGTTCCAACTCAGCACGCCGCGCCGGGAGGCCTCGAAGAAGAGGCGGGTCGTTTCGTCGGCTCCCAGTTTTTGCGTAAACGTTCCGGCGTTCAGATCGTCCACTGCCACGCGTTCCAGGTGTCGCCGATGAATGCCGCAGGAATGTAGTTCTTGAGATCCGCGTTCATCGCGGTGTAGTCGGTTTGCCAGCTGAAGAAGACGGCTGGCACGACGTAGCGGATCCGTTCCTCTTCCCGCTGGTAGAGTGCCTTGCGCGCGTTCTCATCGAACGTGCTCGCCGCGGCGAGGCTCGTAGCGTTCACGATCGGATCGTTCAGCCACGACGTGTTCGCACCGCGCGGCGGAATGAAGGCGCCGGCCCAGTTGCCGGAGTTGTCCGGGTCGGGACCGTTGGTTTCGATCGACCACTCGAGATCGTAGCGGCCGGTGTACAGCGGCCCGTTCTGCGCGAAGAGATAGCTTCCGGGATAGTTACGGACTTCGATGTCGATGCCGATCTTGCGCAACATCGCCTGGATCAGCACTTGCGATTCGGTGTTCTCTTGGTGGCCGGTCGTGGCGTAGATCGTCAAGCGCATCGCGAGCGGCCCTTTCACGAGGATGCCGTCGAGGCCGGACCGCCATCCCGCCTGCGCCAGCAATCGCTTTGCGTCGCCGGGATCGTAGCGGTACGCGGGTAGTTTCGGGGCCGCCCACGACTCCGGGAAGATGTCGGAGATCGCGAGCCGATCGAGATCGTGAAAGACGTCGTGCTCGATGCGCGCCCAGTCGACGCCCTCGGCGATTGCTCGGCGCACCCGCGCGTCGGCGAGCTGCGGACGGCTAAGGTTGATTCCCAGATGTCGCCAGTTCGCGCTGAGGCGGTGCGTAACAGCGATTCCCGGAATCGACGAAAGGCGCGCGACGTTGTTGGCGTTGACGCTGGGGTAAACGTCGACCTCGTGCGTCGCCAGCTCGTTCAAGAGCGTGTTGACATCGGGAACGACCTTCCAGATCACCTCTTTGAGCTTCGGCGCTCCGCGGAAATAGCGCGCGTTCGGAGTGAAGGTGAGCGAGCTTCCGTGGTTCCACGCTTTCAGTACGTACGGTCCGCTCGAAAGCGGGTGCTCGTTATAGGCCGACCGGCGCAAGTCAGGGACCTTGGCGAGCAGATGGAGCGGCAGCGGCGGATAGCCCGCCCCGCCCATGGCGAGAATCCCCAGAACGCGCACGCTCGCGCGGCGGAGGCGAATGACGATCGTGTACGGATTCGGTGCCGACGCCGATGCAATTTCGTCCCACCCGTACGTGCTCTTGACCGCCGTCTGCGGATCGCGTACGAGCCGGTACGTGAAGAGCCAGTCGGCGGCCGTCAGCGGCGCGCCGTCGGCCCAGACGACGCCCTTGCGTAAATGCACGACGATCTGCCTGCCGTCGCGGCTGATATCGCCGTTGCGCAGCGTTGGAACGCGCGTGGCAAGGTCGGGGACGTAGTCGCCTCGCGCGTCGTACCGCAGGATGAACGAATAGAGCAGCCCGGAGATCGTATCGCTCGCGGCCGTATGTGCGTACATCAAGTTGAGCCCGTCGGGCTCTTCGTCTTCGCCCAGACGCACGACGCCCGGGACCGTCCACGCATTGCGCTCGCCCGCGGAGGGCGGCGCCGGTCGCGAGCACGCAGCCGCTCCTAGGAGCAGTGCGAGCAGCCCGGCGACAAAGAAACGCGGTTTCACCGGCCGGCGGTTGACGGCCGCCGTTTGACGATCCGCTGCGCAATCTGCTCGTAGAAGGCTTGCGCGCCGAAGCGAACGATGTCCTCGGCCGGCAGGCCCGTCTCCTTGCGCGCTCGCACGGCTTGCGCGCGCGCGTGCTCCTCCGTAAGGTGTCTGGTGTTGAGTACGATGCCGACGACCGGTGCCGGTTTGATCGCCGCCGACAGCGCCTCGTGAAGGGCGATCAAACGCTCGTAGCCCAGCACCGGCGTCTGGTATTCTTCAATGACCCGGCGCACGGGATCGCAGACCAGGATCAGCGCATCGGGCGCGCATCCCGTCATGAGCGCGAGCGTTACGGGTGCGTACGCGGGGTGGTTGATCGCCCCTTGCCCCTCGACGACGATCAGCTCGGCGCCGCCGCGCGCGGCCACGAGAACGAGCTGTTCGGCTGCGCCGGGCGCAAAGTCGGCGATGACGCGGTCGACGGAGATCCCCCAGCCGGCAATCATGATCCCCGTCTGGCCGGTGGGAACGAACTGCGCGTTGGTTCCGGCGGCACGCGCCGTGCGCACGATCTCAAGTGCCGCCGTCATCTTCCCGACCGCGCAATCGTTACCGACCGTCAGCACGACCGGCGCCTCGATGCCGTACGCTTCGCCTGAGAAAATCGGCACTTCGGGAGGCTCGCGCACGTCCCAAATCGTCGCACCGGCGGCAACGGCGACGCTGCGAAACTCGGGGTCGCTTCCGAGCTGCTGATGCAGCCCGCTGACGACCTCGAGCTTCGCGCGAAGCGCCTGCGTAATTTCTTCCCGCCAGTCCGGTGGAAGGCCGCCGCCTCTGGGCGCCGTTCCGATCAGAAGCGAAGTCGGCCCATGTTCCAGCGCCTGCGTAAGATTGGCAACGATCGGTGCGGTGCTGGAGAGGTGCGGCAGCACCTCGTTCACACGCTTGCCGGCGGCGCAGGGATCGATGACCGCAACGATCTCGTCGTTTCCGTACGCAATAACGCCATGCGCGGTCTTGGCATCGGTTGCGAAATGGCCGGGCGCGAGAACCGCGTAGCGGCGCCGCGTCACGCCGCCTCCTTTGCGCGTACGCCCAGACCAGGCTCGTCCGAAAGTACGAGCTTTCCACGGTCGTAGCCGACGCCGGCAAACGGGTCGTCGGCGATCAGCAGCGGCCCGTCGATATCGGCCCAGTCGACGAGCGGCGAGAGATGCGCCGCGGCGCTTGCGGCAATGGCGCTCTCGACCATGCAGCCGAGCATGACTTTCAAGCCCATCGCCCGCGCGGTGTGGATCATCGCGAGTGCGCCGCGAATCCCGCCGGTCTTCGCGAGCTTTACGTTGACGCCGTCGATGCAGCCGCCCAGCGGAGGAAGATCGCTTGCAACCAAACAGTCCTCGTCGGCGACGATCGGGATGTCGACCCGCTCGCGGATCGCGCGCAGCCACTGCGGATTTCCGGCCGGCACGGGCTGCTCGCAAAACTCGATCTCATAGCGTTGGAGTTCGCGCAGCGTCGTGATCGCGTCTTGCACGGTCCAGCCCTCGTTGGCGTCGATGCGAATCGCGCCGCCGTAACGGGCGCGAATCGCGGCGATCATCTCGACGTCGTCGGCGGGCGGCCCGCCGCCGACCTTCACTTTGAGGATCGGATAGTGTGCCGCTTCATCGACCTTGCGCAGCATCTCGTCCGGCGGCGCGATCCCGATCGTAAACGAAGTCGTCGGGGTCTGCGACGGGTCGAGGCCGAGCAAGGCGTAAAGCGGTTTGCCGAGCTGCTTGCCGATGAGATCGTGAAGGGCGATATCGAGGCCGGCGCGCGCGGCGGCGGGGATGCGGGCGTCCAGCAGCGTCTCGAGTGCGAAGGGGTCGTCGCCGCTCGGAGGATGTGCGTCGAAGTAGGCGATGACGCTCTCCACGCTCTCGCCGTAGCGTTCGACGGGCGTCGCCTCGCCGAGACCCTCATGGTCGCCGGCTCTCACGCGCACGAGTGCAGTACGTGCGACCGCTTCTTCGCCCCGCGCAATCTTGAACACGTGAACCAGCGGCAGGTCCATCGCCGTAACGGAGATCGTTATCGCAGACATCGAAGCGCGCTTTCGGGAAACATCCGCCTTCTACTAGCTTGCTCCGCGCGCAAAGTTCAGCAGCTTCCTAAACGCCCGTGCCGGGTAGAGCGGTGGCGCGGTGCGGCGAAGAGCGTAACCATGCTCCCGCTCTGAGCCGTACTGCGCCACCGCTCTACCCGGCGCAGGCCCCCTTGACCGGCGGTGGTACGGTAGAGGGGCTCGACTGCGCTTAGCGCGCAGCGCACGTTGGTACCGAACCGACTTAGAAAACCTAGGGAGCATAAGCTCCGGGGACGACGGATCGCGAGGCTCGATGCTTGGCGGACGGGCGCCCGGGCCGCACCCACCTGCGAGAACGCAGGTTCGTTCACCGCGTGGGCAAGACGCTATCTGTGGTTGAGTTCCTCTTTGCGGCTTGGCAGAGGGTGTCGCGCCACTCGCGCAGCGCGATGCCGGCGAGCCGGACGTCCGCGTCTTCCCCGGGCTCGTCGAGGACGACAAAGCCGCGGAAGCCGGCGAATGCTTGCGCGACGGCGATCGTTTGCGGCTCGGCCGCGCGAACGCGGGCCCAGAGCAGCACGGTGTTCGGTGCGAGTGCGCGTGGATCGCTCGCGCCGTCGAGCGCCGCCGGATCGGGGCCATACCGCAGCCACGCGGAGTCCGTCTCTTTAACAACGCGCTTACAATCGTGCGTGCTGTTCGCAAACGTCGAAGGCGCGTTTCGCAGCGCAAGAGTAACGTTAGCCGCTTTGGCCAGCGACGTCGTGTCGCCCAACCGCGCGAGCTGTTGCGGCCAAGAGCACTCCGTTTCGTAGCAGAGCGGTGCGGCGATCAGCGGCGCGCCCAGCGTGACGGCGTAGTCGAAGATCCGCTCGACGCAGCTGCCCTCTGCCTTGAAGAGGCTCGCGTCGCTCAGCGCGGCGATCGTCAGTCCCCAGTCGGTGGCCATCTTCTTGATCTGTGCGAGGTAGTCGGCGTCGACCCGAGGGAAATGGTGCACGTCCAGCACGACGCCGTCGCACGCAAGCTCGTGCGCGCATAGATCCAAAAACTCGAGTTGTGTGAGCTCGCCGTTCTCGATCTCGCGCCCGAAGGCACTGCTCGCGCAAGCAAGCTTCATCGGGCTCGGATTTTCGACCGCTCACCGGTGCTCACCCTCGTCCCAGCACTCTCAAGGTCACCGGCGCGCAAACACCCAAAGAAGCACGGCAATGGAGATCCTGACCCCAAACCACATCGAGTCGGCGGACCCCGAGCTCTTCGCCGCGATCGCCGGCGAGGAGCGGCGGCAGCGCGAGAACCTCGAGCTCATTGCGTCGGAGAACTACGCGAGCCGAGCCGTTCGCGAAGCCAATGCATCGGTTCTGACCAATAAATACGCCGAAGGCTATCCGGGAAAGCGGTACTATGGCGGCTGCCAGTGGGTCGACGTCGCCGAGACGCTTGCACTCCAGCGGCTCGGTCGCATCTTTAAAGCCGATCATGCCAACGTGCAGCCGCACTCGGGCGCGCAGGCGAACATGGCCGTCTTCATGGCCGTGCTGCAGCCGGGCGACACGGTTCTGGGAATGTCGCTCGCGCACGGCGGGCACCTTACCCACGGAACGAAGGTCAGCTTCTCAGGAAAGCTCTATAACGCGCTGGCGTACGGCGTCCGCAAAGATACCGAGCTGATCGATTTCGACGAGGTGCGTTCGCTCGCGCGCGAGCACCGGCCGAAGCTGATCGTCGCCGGGGCGAGCGCCTATCCGCGCATCATGGAGTACGAACCCTTTGCCGAGATCGCGCGGGAGATCGGCGCGACCCTGCTCGTCGACTTCGCGCACGTCGCGGGCCTGGTCGCCGCGGGGCTTCATCCCTCGCCGATCCCCGTCGCCGATTTCGTCACTTCGACGACGCACAAGACGATGCGCGGTCCGCGCGGCGGTTTCGTGCTGTGCACCAGCCAGTGGGCGCAGCCGCTGGACAAGAGCGTCTTTCCCGGCATCCAAGGCGGCCCGTTGATGCACACGATCGCGGCGAAGGCGGTGGCCTTCGGCGAAGCGCTCGCGCCTGAGTTCGTCGACTACCAGCGCCGCGTCGTCGAAAACGCGCGTGCGATGGCCGACGAGTTTACGCGCGCGGGACTGCGATTGGTGGGCGGCGGAACCGATACCCATTTGATGCTCGTCGACGTATCGGTCAAAGGCCTCACCGGCAAAGCGGTCGAGGCGTATTTGGACGAGATCAGCGTCACGGTCAATAAGAACGCGATTCCTTTCGATCTGCAGAAGCCGTTCGTCGCCAGCGGCATTCGCGTCGGGACGCCGGCGATCACGACGCGCGGCTTCGGCGTCGAGGAGTGCCGCGAAGTGGCGCGGATCATCTGTGACGCCTTCGGCGATATCGAGCAGCGCTCTCAGATCGAGCGGCTCGGAGCCCGCGTACGCGAGCTAACCTCTCGCTTCGACGTCCCCTGACGTTGCCCGTGCGCCCCGGTTGGGATGAGTACTTCATGCAGATCGCGCAGACCGTCAGCACGCGCGCGACCTGCCCGCGAGCGGCCGTCGGCTGTGTGCTGACGCGCGGGCACCGCATTCTCACGACGGGCTATAACGGCGCGCCGCGCGGCGTCGCGCATTGCACTGAAGTCGGCTGCGAGCTGGTAAACGATCATTGCGTGCGGGCGACGCACGCGGAAGCCAACGCGGTCGTTCAAGGCGCGCTGCACGGCGTCAGTCTGGCCGAGGCCGTTGCGTACTGCACGCATCAGCCGTGCGTGAACTGTTCGAAGCTGCTGATCAGCGCCGGCGTCGCGAAGATCGTCTACGATCAGCCGTACCCAGATCCGATCGCAGCGCAGCTGCTGGCCGAAGCCGGAGTAGCCGTACTGGCCTATTCGATGCTCGAAGGAGCGCGGGGGTGAATCCTCACGTGCTGAGCGCTGCCGCGGTGTACGCGGCGGCTTTCGGCTTGGCGGGGCTCGTCAGTCTCCTGGGTACTCCGCTGATCGTCCGGCTGGCGAATCGTCTCGGAATCGTCGATGCCGCGGGGGACGAGCGGCGCATGCACGACTCGCCCAAACCGCGCATCGGCGGCATCGCGGTTTTCTTCGGGTTCGCCTTCGCGCTCTTTGCCGTGCTGGGCGTCGCGATGGCCTCGCCCTTCCGCCTTATGCCTCCGGGCGATCAGTTCGACGCGGTGCACAAACTCGTCGGGCTGCTCTTCGGGAGCCTGCTGATCGTCGGAGTCGGCATTTGGGACGACGTGATGCAGATGCGCCCGCGAAACAAGCTGATCGCTCAAGTCGTCGTCGCGTCGATCTCGATGCTCTACGGATTCGTCATCCCGGGCATCAACAATCCCTTCGACCGTAATCCCGGCACGAACTGGATCGATTTTCCGCTCTGGGTCGGGGTCCCGCTGACGCTGCTCTGGTACGTCGGCATGATGAACGCGATCAACTTCCTCGACGGCCTCGACGGTCTGCTCGCCGGCGTCGCGGCGATTTCCAGCATCTTCCTCTTCATCATCGCGGTACTGCACGCGAATCCGGTCGTCGCCCTGGTCGTCATCGCGCTGGCGGGTGCGGCGCTCGGCTTTCTTCCTTATAACTTTAATCCGGCCCGCATCATCCTCGGCGATGCGGGATCGCTCTTCATCGGCTACGTCTTCGGCACGGTCTCTATAATCGGTGCCAGCAAGACGGCCATTGCGATCAGCATCGTCGTCCCGCTGCTCGTTTTGGCCCTTCCGGTGCTCGACACCGCAGCGGCTATCGTCCGGCGGGCGACCAGCGGCAAGCGGATCACCGAAGCCGACCGCGGACACTTTCACCACCAGCTGATCTTTCGCTTCGGTCTCAACGTGCGCCAAGCCGTGCTGCTTTTGTACGCGGTCTGCTTCGTTCTCGGAGCGGTGGCGCTCGCATTCTCGGGCGAGTTCACGCACGTCTTTAGGCACGTATCATAATGTCGAATGAACTGCGGGTAATGACCGTTTTCGGCACCCGCCCGGACACGATCAAAATGGCCCCGGTCGTCCACGCGCTGCAGGCGCAGCCCGATATCGTCCACCGCGTCTGCGTGACCGCGCAGCACCGCCGCATGCTCGACGATCTGCTCGAGTTTTTTGCGATCGTTCCCGACTACGACCTCAACGTGATGACGGAGGACCAGACGCTCACTGAGATCACGACGCGCGTCCTGACGGGAATGGAGCCGGCACTCGCCGACGCGCGCCCGGACGTCGTGCTGGTTCACGGCGATACGACGACGAGCACGGCGGCGGCGCTGGCGGCCTTCTATCAGCAGATTCCGGTCGGGCACGTCGAGGCGGGTCTGCGCACCAGCAATCGCTGGCTGCCGTTTCCCGAAGAGATGAACCGGCGGCTGACCGGGACGATCACGTCGTACCACTTTTCCCCGACGCCGCTGGCGCGCGAACACCTGCTCGTCGAGAACGTCGAACCCAACGACGTCGTTGTGACGGGCAACACCGTTATCGATGCCTTCCTGGAAACGGCGCGGCGTCGCGATCTCGCCACGCCGCCGCGCTGGGACGAGCTCGATCCGGCACGCCCGATCGTCGTCGTCACCGCGCACCGCCGCGAAAACCATCCCCACATGGGTGAGATATGCGAAGCCCTGCGGGCGATCAGCGAGCTTCCGCTCAAACCCCAGATCTACTGGCCGGTCCATCCCTCGCCGCGGGTGGCTCCGATCGCGCGCGAGCTCCTGGGCGAGGCACCGGGCATCTGGCTCGTCGACCCGGTCGACTACGGCGAGATGGTCGCCGCGGTCAAAGGATCGACGTTCGTCCTCACCGACTCGGGCGGCATTCAAGAAGAGGCGCCGTGCCTAGGAAAACCGGTCCTCGTCATGCGCGACGAGACCGAGCGCCCCGAAGGCCTCGCCGCCGGGACGCTGGCGCTGATCGGTCACCGGCGAGAGCGGATTCTCGAGGCTGCGAGCCGGCTGCTCACCGACGAGGCCGCCTACACGGCGATGGCCCACGCGCAGAATCCCTACGGCGACGGCTTTGCCTCGCCGCGGATCGTCGAGTGGCTGCTGGCTCGGCTGCGCTCGGGAGGCTATCCCGAACCTTTCGACCCGAAGAACCCTAAGGTCGTTTCCCCGCAGTGAAGACGCTTCTGCCGGTTCTCCTCGCCGGCGGAAGCTTCGCCGGCTGCGCCATCCTCGGGCTCGGCGCCGGAATACTAGCGGCGGAACGGTTCGCGCAGCCCGCCTTCGCGCCCGGCGGATTGATGGCCGGCGGCATCGTCGGCGCGTACTCGGCCTTTCGTCTGCTCGCGAAGTCAATGACATAAGCTAAGGAGCCTGTAGGGTTATGCCAAATTCTCGTCTTTGCGCCGCCTTTTGTCCGAATACTTCGTTGCTCTTCGCTCGCAAAGCGCCGCTTTTGTCGCTCATCGCGCCTCGTCTTCGAACAAAGTTCGTCGCAAAATCCGAAAATGGGCACAACCCCACGGACTCCTAGACAACTGATGGCTGGGAAGGATATGCCTCCGGACCGACGTAGCTACAGCGGCGCCGAGTCGACGGCAGATCTCGCGGCCTATTATCGTCTCAAGTGGTCCGTTGCAGCGGTCTCCGGCGCGGTGGCCGCCGCCCTCTCACTCCTTCTCTTGCCGTTGTCCTGGTTTGCAAGTCTGGCGCTTTCGGTTGGAGCCGTTTGCGGAATCGCCAACATGCTCGCGATCATGCGAGGTAGCGAGCGCTTGGCGGAAACGCGCAGCCCCATCTTCTTTGGGTTAAGTAGTTTACTGCGGCTGGCGGGCTTTAGTATAGTAGCCGCGGCGCTGGCGGCCCGCGGACCGTGGTGGTCGCTCGGGCCGTTTTTGGCTGGTTTCTTTTTCCCCCTCGCCGCGTATGCCTTAGGCGCGCTGCGAGTCTTTAGACGGAAGCCTTAACGGACACTATCGGTGCACGAACACATCGGCGAACACATACTCTGGCATCTGCCCGTCCTCGGGGCGGTTCATGCCGACACAATCGTGACGACCTGGCTCGTCATGATCGTGGCGTTGCTGTTCCTCGGCTGGATCGGCGCCAGCTACCGATCGCCGTATGTGACCAGACGCCAAGCCGTGCTCGAAGCGGTCTTCAACTATATCGCCGATCTGGTCACGAGCGTGCTGGGCGAGGAGGGAGAGCCGTTCGTCCCGTTTTTCGTCGCCCTTTTCATCTTCATCTTTTTGCTCAACCAGTTCGGCATGCTGCCGTTCAAGGCGTTGGGTCTGCCCTTCGGCGGCTCGCCGACGGCCGACCTCAACACCGTCGTTCCGCTTGCGCTCGTCGTCTTCTTCATGATTCAGGTCGTGGCGTTTCGCAAAAAGGGCGCGGGCTATCTCGGACACGTGTTCAAACCGTTCCCCGCCCTCTTTCTGGTCAACGTTCTCGACGAGATCCTTCGACCGATCACGCTTGCCGCGCGGCTCTTCTTTAATATTTTCGTCGGCGAGCTGCTCTTCATCATCGTGACCTCGATCATCCTCGCGCACATCAGCATCGGCTTCTTCAATCTCTCGCTCGGCGTCGCCGTCGTGCCCGTGCTGATTCAGTTCTTCAACTTCTTCGTTGGAACGATCCAAGCTTTCGTCTTTACGTTGCTGGCAATCGTCTATCTCTCGCTGGCGCTTGCCGACGACCATTAGAAAGGAAAACCCTTGAATCCCCAAGCTTTAATCGCAGCCGCAGCGCTCATCTCGTTCGGCATCATCATCTCGGGCGTGGCCTTCGGTTCGGCCGTCGGCGACGGAACCGTTGCCGCAAAGGCGGTCGAGTCGATCTCCCGGCAGCCCGAGGCGCGGCCCAACATCTTCCTGTTCATGTTCCTGGGCGTCGGCGTCTTGGAAGCGGTGCCGTTCATCGCCATCGCGCTCTCGTTCTACATCCTGCTCGTCGTCGCCAGGGTTCCGGCGATCATCTCGTCGCTGGTGAAATAAGGCTCGATGTCGTTCCTGTCGGTCAACGGGACGCTGGTCGTGCAGCTGATCAACTTCGCGATCTTTTTCGCGGTGTTGTACGTGGTCTTTTTGCGCCCGGTCGCGGCCGCGATCTCCCGGCGACGGCAGTACATCAACAGCCTGGTCTCCGACTACGACCGCTATCAAGCCGAAGCGGCCACGCTGCGGGCGCAGGCCGAAGAGATCCGCGCTGCCGCGCGGCGCGATGCCGAGCATCGCGTCGCAGCACAGCGCGCTGCGGCTTCGAACGAGGCGGCGGAAATCTCGATCGGTTACTCACAGCGTGCGCAGCAGGCCGTCGAACAGGCGCAGGCGACGGTGCGCACGGAGCTCGAGGAGGCGCGCGCCGGAGAGCCGCAGGCGGTCCGGGGACTCGCCGACTTCATGCTCGATCGCGTGATTCCGGAGGCCTCGAGATGAGCGACGCTCGGCTCTACATTCAAATTGCCGTCTGGAGCCAGGTTGTATCTTCGATCGTCTTCATAGCGGTGCTCGTCTACATATGGAACCGCTTTCTCAAACCGGTGCTGATGGCGGCCCAAGAGCGCAGCAACCGGCAGATCGCCGAGGCGGAACGCCATCGCGACGAAGTCAAAGGGGTGCTGGGGGCACTCCACGAGGCCATCCGCAGCGCCGGCCGCGACGCGGAGCTGATCGCGCAGCGTGCCGAGCTGCACGGCGCGCGCGAGCGCGAAGCGATGCTCGCCGAGGCCACCGAGTCGGGAGAACGCGCGCTGCGAGATGCCCAAGGCGAGCTCGAACGCGCGCGCGCGGCGGCCCGGCAGCAGCTGCGTGACGATCTCGTCGAGCGCGCGCTGAAGATCGCGCGCGACGACGCGGCACGCCGGATCGGACCCTCGGTCGACGAGCGTCTGATCGAAGGCTTTGCCGGCACGCTGCAGGAGGGCGCGCGTGGTTAATCAGACGCTTGCGCGCCGCTATGCCGTCGCCGTCGATATGCTCGCCCGGGAACGCGGAATCGGCGAGAAGATCGCCTCCGATCTAACGGCAATCGCCGGCGCGATCGGCGACCGCGGCGAGATCTACGAGTTCTTCGCTTCGCCCGTCGTGCCCCGACCCGATAAGGAACGGCTCCTAACCGAAGCCTTCGGCGAAAAGGTCGACCCCGTCGCGCTCCACACGCTGCTGCTGCTCGTACGCAAGCGCCGCGAAACGCTGCTCGGTGCGCTCGTCAAAGAGTTTCTCGCACTGCAGCGCAAGGCACGCGGTGCCGAGACGCTCGTGATGACCTCCGCTCGCCCGCTCGAACGCGACGAATACGCGGCGCTCGTCGAGAAGCTCGAGCTCGCCTACGGCAAGAAGTTCGAAGTTACCCAAGAGGTCGATCCGAAGCTCATCGGCGGCGTGCGGCTGGTGATGGGCGATCGGCGTATCGACGCCACGATCGCCGGCCGCTTGGACAGCCTCGCCCGAGAACTCTCTACCATCTCATAGTCGAACGAAGAAAGCTTACGCATGATCAACGCAGATGAAATAGCCGGAATTCTCAAACAGCAGATCGAGCAGTTCAAGACGGGCGTTGCCGAAGACGAAGTCGGCACCGTCATCGAAGTTGGCGCGAACCTCGCGCGAGTCTACGGAATGCGCGGCGTGCGGTCCTCGGAGCTCGTCGAGTTTCCCAACGGTCTGCAGGGCGTCGCGCTCAACCTCGAAGAGGATAACGTCGGCGTCGTCATCATGGGTCCGGATGTCGACATCCAAGAGGGTACGAGCGTTCGGCGAACCGGCCGCATCGCTTCGGTTCCGGTCGGCGAGGCGCTGCTGGGCCGAGTCGTCAATCCGTTGGGCCAACCGATCGACGGGAAAGGGGATATCGCCACCACCCGCTACCGCACGATCGAGAACGTCGCCCCGAGCGTCGTGCAGCGCCAGCCGGTCAAGCAGCCGCTGCAGACCGGAATTCGCGCGATCGACGCGCTGATCCCCATCGGTAAGGGCCAGCGTGAGCTCATCATAGGGGATCGTTCGACCGGAAAGACGGCGATCGCGATCGACACGATCATCAACCAGAAGGGACGCAACGTATTCTGCGTCTACGTCGCGATCGGCCAGAAGAATTCGACGGTTGCGGCGCTCGCCCAGATCCTCGAACAGAAGGGCGCGATGGCCTACACGACGATCGTGGCGGTGAGTCCCTCGGAGGCCGCCGCGCTGCGCTGGCTCGCGCCGTTTGCCGGCTGCGCAATGGCCGAGGAATTGATGTATCAAGGCAAAGACGTGCTGATCGTTTACGACGACCTCACCAAGCACGCGCAATCCTATCGCGAGATGTCGCTGCTGCTGCGCAGGCCCCCGGGCCGCGAAGCATACCCGGGCGACGTGTTCTATCTGCACTCTCGCTTATTGGAGCGCTCGGCGAAGCTCTCCGACGACATGGGGGGAGGCTCGCTCACGGCGCTGCCGGTGATCGAGACACAGGCGGGCGATTTCTCGGCCTACATTCCCACCAACGTCATCTCGATTACCGACGGGCAGATCTACCTGACGCCGCAACTCTTCTTCCAGGGAATCCGCCCGGCGGTCGATGTCGGGCTCTCCGTCTCGCGCGTGGGCGGAGCCGCGCAGACCAAGGCGATGAAGTCGGTCGCCGGACAGCTCAAGCTCGAGCTCGCGCAGTATCGCGACCTGGCCGCGTTTGCGAAACTTTCGAGCGACCTCGACAAGGCTACGCAGAATCAGCTGATGCGCGGTGAGAAACTGACCGAGCTGCTCAAACAGCCGCAGTATCAGCCGCAGCCGATGGAAGATCAAGTTGCGATCATCTACGCCGCGACCAACGGATTCGTGAACGACGTTCCCACCGTCCGGCTCGCGAACTGGGCCTCGGGCATGATCGATTTCCTGCACGCCGAGCATCCCGAAATCCCCGCCGCGATCGCGCAGAGCTCGCAGCTCTCCGACGATACGCGCAAGCAGCTCGACGCGGTGTTGACCGAGTTCAACAAGAGCTTCTAAGCACCGATGCCTTCCGTACGAGATCTGCGCGACCGGATTCGGTCGCTGAGAAACACCCAGCAGATCACCAAGGCGATGAAACAGGTCGCCGCGGCAAAGATCCGCCGAGCCGAGGCGGCGCAGAAGCGCGCGCGTCCGTACGCCGATGCGCTGGGCGAAATGCTCGGCGATTTGATCTCCGCGGTTTCATCCGTCGACCATCCCTTCATGAAGCCTGGGAAGGAGGGAGCTCCGCCCGGGATCATCTTGGTGAGCTCCGACAAGGGGCTCGCCGGCGCGTTCAACTCCAACGTCATACGCGCTGCCGAGGACTTTGCGCGCGCCCAGGGCGCCGTGCGCTACTACACCGTCGGCGTCAAAGCGCGCAATGCGGTACGCCGCTTAGGCATCGCCGATTATCCCTCGTGGCCGCTCGGAGCCGACTCGAAACTGGAGACCGCACGCGAGGTGGCGCGTCGAACCGCCGACGACTTCGGCCGCGGCGATATCTCCGAGATCGTGCTCGTCTCACAGAAGCTCGTGACGATGATGGTCCAGCGCCCGCAGCGGCGCAAGCTCGTGCCGATCCTTGCCGAAGATCTTTCGACTTTTCACCGCGACGCGAAGCCGGAAGCAGCGCGTGGGGGTCCGCGCGGGGTGATCGAGTTTGCGCCCTCGCCGGAGCGCGTGCTCTCGCGGCTCCTGCCGAAGTATCTCGAGTTCACGATCTACTCGGCGATGCTCGAGACCGACGCCGCTTTCTTCGCCGCGCAGCTCGTTGCGATGACCAATGCTACCGATAACGCCTCGAAGCTGATCGACGAGCTGACGATCGCGATGAACAACGCGCGCCAGGCCGCGATTACCAAAGAGCTGCTCGAAATCGTCGGCGGCGCCGAAGCGCTCGGGGTCGAGTAGGTGGGACACGTCGTAGCGGCTTCGAAGCAACCAACTAAACGTACGAGCAATCGGAAGGAAAAGAGAGCTGACCATGGCTGCTGATACCGGAAAAGTCGTCCAAGTGCTCGGAAACGTCGTCGACGTCGAGTTCACACCGCAGACGTTGCCAAAGATCAACGACGCGCTCGTCGTCAACGTCAACGAGGATTTACACGCCTCGGGGAACGGTGCCGCCTCGAGCGGTGCGGCAGCGAGTGTGGAACTCGGCGGAACGGCGATGGCCGCACGCGAGCTCACGCTCGAAGTGCAGGACGAGCTTGGGGATAATCAGGTCCGCTGCCTCGCGCTCGGTTCGACCGACGGTCTGGTTCGAGGAGCGGCGGTGCGCAGCTCCGGCGGCCCGATCATGGTTCCGGTCGGCGAAGGGACGCTGGGCCGGATTTTCAACGTGCTCGGCAAGACGATCGACAGCGACGCGCCGGTAAAGGCTGCGGCGCTGTGGCCGATTCACCGCCCCGCCCCGGAGCTGAAGTACCAAGAGCCGACCGCGCGCATCTTCGAGACCGGCATCAAAGTCGTCGACCTCATGGCACCCTACACGCGCGGCGGTAAGGTCGGGCTCTTCGGCGGCGCCGGCGTCGGCAAGACGGTGCTCATTCAGGAGCTCATCCGCAACATCGCCTACGTCCACAAAGGCTTTTCGGTCTTCACGGGCGTCGGCGAACGGACGCGCGAAGGCAACGACTTATGGCTCGAAATGAAAGAGTCGGGCGTCATCGATCAAACGACGCTGGTCTTCGGACAGATGGACGAACCGCCGGGCGTGCGCTTTCGCGTCGCGCAAACGGGCGTGACGATGGCTGAGTATTTCCGCGACGAGCTGGGCGCCGACGTGCTGCTCTTCATGGATAATATCTTCCGCTACATGCAGGCGGGCTCGGAGGTCTCGGCGCTGATGGGCCGCATGCCTTCAGCCGTCGGCTATCAGCCGACGCTGGGTACCGACATGGGCGTTCTCGAAGAGCGTATCACCTCGACGCGCAAAGGCTCGATCACCTCGGTGCAAGCGGTTTACGTCCCTGCCGACGACTACACGGATCCGGCTGTCGCGACGACGTTCGCGCACCTCGACGCAACGACCGCGCTCTCCCGTCCGATCTCCGAGCTCGGCATTTATCCGGCGGTGGATCCGCTGGCGTCGACCTCGCGCATTCTGGATCCGCAGATCATCGGCGAGGAGCACTACGAAGTCGCGCGAGGCGTCCAAGAAGTTCTCCAGCGCTACCGCGACCTTCAGGATATCATCGCGATCCTCGGCGTCGAAGAGCTCTCCGAAGACGATAAGATTACCGTGGCGCGCGCGCGGCGCATTCAACGATTCTTCTCGCAGCCGTTCTTCGTCGCCGAGCAGTTCACGGGACGAACCGGCAAATATGTCAAGCTGCCCGAGACGATCGCCTCCTTCAAAGAAATTCTCGAAGGCAAGGTCGACGATCTCCCGGAGGGAGCGTTCTTCTACGCGGGCACGATCGACGAAGTGCGAGAGAACGCCCAGCGCATGGCCAATGCCTGACGCCGTTCCGTTCAAGCTGGTGACGCCGGCGCAGGTCGTCTTCGACGGCACGGCCGAGCTCGTCATTGCGGTTACGACCGAAGGTGAGGAGGGAATTCTCCCAAAGCACGCGCCGTTTTTGGCAGCATTGAAACCGGGCGTGCTGCGCGCAAACGTTCGCCAGGCTGCGGACGGGGAGGGAAACGTCACGCGGTTGGAGCTTGCCACGAGCGAGGGGTTCATGCAGGCGCTGCCGGACCGGATCACCGTTCTGGTGGACGAAGCGCTGGCGTTCGACGACGTAGTCGTCGCTGCGGCTCGCGACCGTCTGGCAGAGGCCACGGAGCGTCAGAAGGCCGAGGCGCCGGGGAGCGACGGTTACGCGCGCCAGCAGGCTATCATCGACTTCGCGAACGCGCAGCTGCGCCTGACGGGCCATCGGTAGGCGAGTTTACCGCCTACGCGAACGGTAAATCCCTAATGCTCGATCGTCTCGAGACGACGCTCCGAGTTCGGGGCGGCGCGCGCCTAGAAGGCTCAGTCGCGACGCACGGCGCGAAGAATGCGGCGTTGCCGATCATGGCCGCCTCGCTGCTGGCCCGCGGCACCGTCACGCTCCATCGCGTTCCTCATATCACCGACGTCTCGGTGATGTGGTCGCTGCTGGAAGCGCTGGGGGCGCGTATTCGTTACGAGGGCGACACGACCGTAACGATCGATGCCAGCAACGTTGCCTCTTATCGGGCCCCCTACGCGCTGGTGCGCAAGCTTGCCGCGTCGTTCGATATCGTCGGAGCCCTGCTCGGGCGCTTCGGACGGGCGGAAGTTCCCCTTCCCGGCGGCTGCGTGCTCGGGACGCGCGCGACCGATATGCACGAGCAAGCCTTCGTCGCGTTGGGCTGTGACGTCCACAACGCACACGGTTATTTGATCGCGCAATCGAAGGAGGCTCGCATGCGCGGCGCGACCATCGAGTTTCGCCTGCCCAGCGTCGGCGCGACGAAAAATGCGATGCTCGCGGCGGTTTTGGCTGATGGAACGACGACGCTGCGGAACGTCGCGATGGAGCCGGAGGTCGTAGACCTCGCAAACTTCCTGCGGGCGATGGGCGCGAAGATCGCCGGGCATGGTACGGACACGATCGTCATCGATGGCGTTGCGGAGCTGCGCGGCGTCGAGTACGAGATTACCGCGGACCGCATCGTCACCGGGACGCTGCTGCTGGCGGGCTGCGTGACCCGCGGCGACGTGACCGTCACGCGCTGCCGCCCCGACTACATGGGGGCGCTGATCGACAAACTCGTCGAGTGCGGCGTCGAGACGACCGCGGGCGAGGACTGGATCCGCGTCAAAGCCGCGGGCATCGCCGGCGGAACCGACATTCTCACGGCTCCCTACCCCGGTTTCCCAACCGACCTGCAGCCGCAAATGGTTGGCTTTCTCTGCACGTGTCCCGGGACCAGCGTCGTCGAAGAGTCGATCTTCAATGCGCGCTTTTCCTATGTGAACGAGCTCGCCCGTATGGGTGCCGACGTCAAGGTAACGATGGAAAGCAACGCGGCGGTCATCAAAGGTCCCAAGCAACTCTCCGGCGCACCGGTGGAGGCGCCGGATATCCGCGCCGGCGCCGGTCTGGTCGTTGCCGGTCTTGCCGCCGCTGGTGAGACGGAGATTATCGGGCTCGAGTACATTGATCGCGGCTACGAACGCCTCGAAGAGATGCTCTCCGACCTCGGCGGACAAGTGCAGCGCAGCAGCGGCGTGACGCCGCTCGTGGAGCCCGCGGGATTCTTTGAGACGAGCGAGTATCCGCGAGTCTCGGCGGGCTAGGTTTGCAGATTTTACCGGTAACGTCAGCAGGAGTTAAGTTTTTGGACATCGGCATCGACCTTGGTACGGCCAACGTGCTCGTATTCGTCAAGGGAAAGGGTATCGTCTTACGCGAGCCGTCGGTCGTGGCGAAAGACATGAACACCGGCAGGGTCTTGTCGGTCGGCGAGGAGGCACGGCAGATGCTCGGTAAGACGCCGGCCCACATCGCGGCGATTCGTCCGCTTCGCGACGGTGTAATCGCGGATTTCGAAGTGACCGAAGCGATGCTCTCGTACTTCATCAAGAAGGTGATGAAAGATCGCTCGTGGTGGTCGGCGATCATCAAGCCGAAGCCGCACGTCACGATCTGCGTCCCCGCGGAGATCACGAGCGTCGAAGAGCGCGCGGTAAAGGATGCCGCGAAGCTTGCCGGCGCGCGCGACGTCGACATCATCGAGGAGCCGATGGCGGCAGCCGTCGGCGCCGGCCTGCCGATCGACGGTCCTTCCGGCAGCATGGTCGTCGATATCGGCGGAGGAACGAGCGACGTCGCAGTGATCTCCTTGGGCGGCATCGTCGTCTCGCAGTCACTGCGCGTCGCCGGCAATAAAATGGACGAAGCGATCGTTCGCTACATCCGGCGCGTCTACAACCTGATGATTGGCGAGCGGACCGCCGAAGAGATCAAGATCAAGCTGGGCTCGGCGTATAAGCTGGAGCAGGAGCTCGCGATGGAGATTCGCGGGCGCGACCTGATCAACGGCCTTCCTAAGACGGTTAAAATCACCAGCGAAGAGATCCGCGAGGCGCTCTCCGAGCCGGTGGGCGCGATCGTCGAAGCGGTCAAGTCGGTCCTGGAAAAAACGCCTCCGGAACTCTCCGCCGACATCATCGACCGCGGCATTATCTTGACCGGCGGGGGCGCGCTGCTGCGCGGCTTCGACAAGCTGCTCTCTGAAGTAACCGGCGTCCCGGCGATCGTCGCCGACGACCCGCTCTCGTGCGTCGCGATCGGCACCGGTGCCAGAGTGCGCATTTAGGGAGCCGGTCGGGTTCTAGGAGGAGCGCGCAAGCGTACGTGAGGTGGCACAGCTAACCCCCGGCTCATCGTGGAATGATGAAGATATGCCGACGGAGCGCTGGGGGCGCATCATCGATGCGGCCGCAGCCGGATTCGACGATGTTGCCGAGGAGGTCGCGCGAGCGGTCTTCTCCGGCGAAACGGTCATTTTCCCCAACGATACGAGCTACTTGATCGGCTGCGATCCCTACGACTCCGCGGCGATCGACCGCGTCTACGCCGCAAAAGGGCGGCCCGACCAGCGTCCGCTTACGATGCACGTCGCCTCGGTGCAGGAATTCCTCGAGTACGCGGCCGCCGATCCGCTGGCGGCGCAGTTTGCGAAGCGGCTGCTTCCCGGTCCCGTTATCGTCTTGATCAGCAAGCCGGCCTTCGTCAGCGACGAACTCGCGGCCGGGCTCGATACCCTCGCGTTCCGCGTGCCCGACGATCCATTCGCCCGCGCGCTGCTCGAACGGTGCGGCCCGATCGCCGGCACGACGGCGGTAGCGCGTAATGGCCGGCCGTACCTCGGAGACGGCGAACGCTCGATGCTCGCGCCGGCCGATCTGCTCGTCGAGCACGGGCCGGTTCGCTACGGCGTCGAATCGACAATCATCGATCTCTCCGGTACGCATCCGCGGCTGCTTCGGGAAGGCGCGCTCTCACAAGCGCGTCTGGCGGAGCTCCTCGGACCCATCGAGCGCCCCACGGTAAAGGTACGTACGCAGACGCAATGATTCGCATTCTCGCTGCCGTCATCGGCGCGCTGACCATGCTCGGGCCGCTCGCGCAGGCCGCGCCCCCGCCAACGGTGATCCGTCCGGCCCCGCCTCCCGGCGCAACACCGGTGCCTAAACGCGTCCCGGGCGTCGGCAAGGCCGCGAAAGGCGGCCCGCCCCCCGCCTCATTCGACCTCGGCGTTTGGACGGTGAAGGCAAACTCGCTCAATGCCAACTTCAAAACCGGCGACTTCAATACGCCGGCGAAGGTCGTGATGACGCGCGTAGGCGGCGACGTTACCGCCGACAGCGCGAACGGCAACTATAAAAAGCAGGTACTCTTCCTTAACGGACACGTCATCGTGCACGACTCGCAAGGAAGCGCCGGCAGCCTCGCCGGTGAAACGCCGGCCTCAGCGCAGCCTTCGAGTCCGTCGACGTTAACGGCCGACAAGGCTCAGATCGACGGTGCTGCCAAGATCTACAAGGCGATCGGCAACGTTCGCTACGTTCAAAACGACACGGTCGTTACGGCCGACAACGGAACGCTCGACGACAGCGCGCACAGCCTGCTCCTTGAGGGCGCGGTGCACATCGTCTCGGGGTCGAGAAGCATGAACGCCCAGAGGGTTCTCTACAACACCGTTAGCGGCGAGGCGCACGCCCAAGGCGACGTCACGATGCAGTTTCCCGGAGAGTTCCACCGCAAGCTCGCCACTCCCAAACCCTTGAAGATTCCAAAGAACGCGTTGACCCAGCCGGTGACCGAGCCCGGCGCTCCGGTGACCGCGCCGAGCGTCTCGCCGTAGGCGAGGTATGTTGTTCGATTTTCCGTCGCTGGCGGCGCCGTTGGCGGCCCGCATGCGGCCGCGGACGCTCGACGAGTTCGTCGGACAAGCGGCCCTGTTGGCCCCCGGCCGCACGCTGCGAACGGTGATCGAACGCGACGCCGTGCCGTCGATGATTCTCTGGGGACCGCCCGGCAGCGGTAAGACGACGCTGGCCGAGGTGGTCGCCGCGCGTACGGGCGCGTACTTCGAGCGAATCTCGGCGGTCAATGCCGGAGTGAGCGATCTGCGCCGCGTCGTTAACGAGGCAAAGATACGCCGGCGCTCCGGGAAGGCCACGATTCTTTTCATCGACGAGATCCATCGCTTTAACAAAGCGCAGCAGGATGCGGTGCTTCCCGCCGTCGAGGACGGAACCATAACGCTCATCGGTGCGACGACCGAGAATCCGTCGTTCGAAGTGAACTCTGCGCTGCTCTCTCGCGCGCGCGTATTCGTACTCGAGGCGCTCTCCGATGCAGACGTCGGTGAGATCGTCGACCGCGCGCTGCGCGACACCGAGCGCGGATTGGGCCGCAAGCCGCTGACGCTCGACGACGAAGCGCGCGCGCTTCTGATCGGTTTTGCGAACGGCGACGCACGCGCCGCGCTCAACGCACTCGAACTCGCGGGCGCGTCGACGCCCGAAGCCGGCGGCCGGATCGACGTTAACGTTGTTCGCGAGGCGATGCAGCGCCGGCAAGGACGCTACGATCGCGCGGGCGACATGCACTACGACACGATCAGCGCGCTGATCAAGTCGCTGCGCGCGAGCGATGCGGATGCGGCACTCTATTGGCTCGCGCGCCTGATCGAGGACGGCGAGGATCCGCTCTTCATCGCTCGCAGGCTCGTGATCCTGGCCTCGGAAGACGTCGGGCTCGCCGATTCGGCCGGGCTGCAGATTGCGGTTGCCGCGCAACAGGCGGTGCACTTCGTCGGCATGCCGGAAGGCTTCTTTGCCCTGGCGCACGCGACGCTCTATCTCGCGACGGCGCCGAAAAGCAACAGCGTTGGGCGCAGCTACGGCGCGGCGATGGCCGACGTGCTGGAGACTCGCAACGAGACGGTGCCGCTGCATCTGCGCAACGCACCGACGCGCCTTATGCGAGGCTTAGGTTACGGTGAGGGATATCACTACGCACACGACGATTACGACGTCGTTACCGAAAATCTGCCGTCCAACTTGCGCGGCCGCCAGTACTACGCTCCAGGGAAGCAAGGAGCAGAAGCGGATATCGCCGCGCGCGCGACTGCAAAAAAGAGGCGGTTCGAGTGATTCTCGAACCGCCAGTTTCCCGTTGCTACTTCTCGGAGTGTGCGTTGGAGCTTCGCACAACCCGATATTAGAGCAAAACTCTGGGAGCGACCTGTGAATTCTGAACGAATTTACCTCGATCACGCCGCTACTACACCGATGCGCTCGGAGGTCGCGAATCTCATAGCGGAAACGTCGCTCCGTTGCGGTTTCAATGCCAGCTCGTTGCATTTCGAGGGACGTCTCGCGCGCGCCGTGCTCGACGACGCGAGGGATCGCGTTGCCCGGGTACTCGGCGCGAAGCGTACCGAAATCGTCTTTACTTCCGGTGGAACCGAAGCGAATAATCTGGCAATACTCGGCGTACTGCAGGCTGCTGCTGCGGGCGCGCGCGTCATCGCGTCGGCGGTCGAGCATCACTCCGTTCTGGCCGTTCTCGAGCCGTCGCGCGAACGTGCGGCGCCCGGGAGCGCGATCCCCGTCGACGCAGACGGAAGGGTCGATCCCCAAGAGTTCGAGCGGACTCTCGGTTCTCAGCCGATCTGCGCCGCGGTGATGTATGCAAACAATGAGGTGGGGACGGTGCAGCCGATCGCCGAGCTGGCGGCGATCGCCCGGGCTCGCCGGGTCTTGCTCCATGCCGACGCCGTTGCCGCCCCGGCCTGGCTGCCGGTCGACGTCGCCGAGCTGGGGGTGGACCTGCTCTCGCTCTCCGCTCACAAATTCGGGGGCCCGGAGGGTGTGGGCGTGCTCTTCGTGCGTGAAGGCGTGCCGCTGCAGCCGCTGGCCCTGGGCGGAGGCCAGGAGTCGGGCCGCCGCGCCGGCACGGAGAACGTTGCGGGCATTGCGGGTTTGGCGCTCGCACTCGAGCTGGCCGTCGCGCAGCGCGCGAGTGCCGTCGCTCGTATCGGGGCGTTGCGCGACCGCCTCGAGAGCGAGCTACGCCGCGCAGTTCCGGGCGTCAGCGTCAACGGCGCCGGCGCGCCACGGCTCGCCAACCTTTCCAATATGAGCTTCGAGGAGGTGGAGGCCGGCGAGCTGCTCGTTGCCTTGGATCTGGCTGGAATCGGGGTCTCTGCAGGGAGCGCCTGTACCTCGGGGAGGCTCGAGCCCAGCCACGTCCTTTCCGCGATGTATCCTGGGAACCAAGCCTGCAGCGGGATTCGCTTCTCGTTAGGAACAACGACGACCGCCGGCGAGATCGACCGGGTCGTGGCCGCCGTACCGTCGCTGGTCGCGCGGCTTCGCGAGCGTTGCGCGTTTGCGATGCCCAGCGGCGGGAATGGGTAGACTCGAAACGAACCGCGCGCGCCTTTGGAGGCAGAAGCTTTGAACGGGACGCAGTATGGCGGGTTCATCCTCGACGTTCTGGTCGGGGTGGGAGCCCTGCTCGTCGGCATTGGCATCTTGGTCGCAAGCCTGGCGCTTGCGAAGACGCTGACGCGACTGCGGACGACGCTCGACGAGGTAGATCGGCAGCTCGAGAACGTCGGCGTTCCGGTCGCAAACACACTGGTTCATGTTGACGAAGTGACCAAGTCGCTCGGCGAGACGGCAGAGGCCCTCTCGCGCACCGCCGATCTCACCAAGAGCGCGGTCTCACCGGCGATCGTGAACGCCGGCGCCGTCGCCAGCGGAATAACGGCCGGTTTACGACGCTTGGTTACGGGAAAAGAGTCAACTGCTAGGGAGTAATTAAATCATGGGCAAGGGCAATGGCGGGGGAGGTTTCCTCGCCGGTCTTCTCATCGGTGCAGCCGCCGGTGCGGCCGCAGCGGTGATCGTCACGCAGGAAGAGGCTCGCGACCGGATTGCCGGTAAGGCGCGAGAAGCGGGAGATTTTGCGATGGACGCCACGGGCGATCTGCGTGATAAGGTTACGAGCGTTACCTCAGTCTGGCAGTCCAGCGTCTCGGACCTCTACGAACGCGGGCGCCAAGTCGTCGAGGACGCTCGCTCGAACATCGACGCGGCGGTCGCCGAGGCCCAGAATGCCGCGCAAGAGACGCGCGACGAGCTGCAGCGGAAAGCCGAGGGATAAAGACTTGGACATCAAGGTGAACGTGCGCGAGGCGCCGGGCGATTGTTACGTCGTCGACCTGAGCGGCGAAATTGACGTCTACACGTCACCAAAGGTGAAGGACGCGATCGGTGAGCTGATCGATCGAGGCGTCTATTACCTCGTCATCAATTTGGAAAAGGTGCGATACATCGATTCGACCGGCCTAGGCGTGCTCATCGGCGGCCTCAAACGCGTTCGCGAGCACGGCGGTTCGGTCAACCTCGTCTGCACGAATCCCCAGATAAAGAAGATTTTCGACATCACCGGCCTGGTAAAGATCTTCGGCATCTTCGAGAGCGAGGACGCCGCGATGAAGGCCTTGGCGTGAATCCCGCGGTCGAGCACGTGCAGCGAGAACTCGTCGAGCTGCGCATCCCGTCCCGGCCGGAGTGGGTCGCTCTGGGGCGCCTGGCGGCCGCGACGGTCGCCAACCGTCTGCGCTTCTCGATCGAAGAGATCGAGGACGTGAAGCTTGCCGTCGCCGAAGCGTGCACCGCCGTAATTCAGCACGAGGGGCACGGCGAGTTCATCGATTTGACGTGCGAAGCGCTCTCCGACTCGCTGCGAATCCGCGTGCGCGACAGCGGACGTCACGGCGTGCACCTGGCTGAGGCGCCGAACATGAACTTCGATGAGGCGCGCATCGCCGGGCTGGGAATCTTCCTGATCCGCACGCTGATGGACGAGGTCAGTTACGACGTCAGCGCGCAGATGGGAACGGATTTGCTGATGGTCAAAAGGGTGGCTTCCGCTACCTAGTGTTCGAACGCGACGACGCACGCCGCGACCGCGAGAGAACGCGTGCGCTTTTTGCCGGCTTCATCGAGCTGCGCCGGCGGCATGACGATTCACCCGAGACGCCCGACGCGGAGTACGAACGGGTGCGCGACGAGCTGGTCGTCGTACACCTTAACTTGGTGCGCTTCTTAGCCGTAAAGTTCGCCAATCGCGGCGAGCCGCTCGACGATCTCGTTCAAGTCGGCACCGTCGGCCTGCTCAAGGCGATCGATCGATTCGATCTCGAGCGAGGCGTGGAGTTTACGACCTACGCGACGCCGACGATCGTCGGCGAGATCAAGCGCTACTTTCGCGACAAAGGCTGGGCCGTCAAGGTGCCTCGGCGCCTGCAGGAGCTCAATCTCGCCGTCAACCGGGCAAGCGATAAGCTTGCGATTGCGCTGGGCCGCAGCCCGACCGTCGCCGAGCTCGCCGAACATCTCAACGCCGGCGAAGACGAGATCCTCGAAGCCCAAGAGCTGGGACAGGCCTACAACCTTCTCTCGCTGGATAGCGAGGTCTCCGGAGACGCCGACAAAAAGTCGCAGACGCTCGCCGACACGGTGGGGGTGACCGACGCCCGGCTCGAGCTCTTGGAGGACCGGGCGAACCTCGAGCGCGCGTTCGGCGTACTCAGCGGGCGCGAGCGCGTCATCATCTACTTGCGCTTTTACGAATCGGTCTCGCAGACGGAGATCGCCAAACGGCTGAACGTGTCGCAGATGCACGTCTCGCGGCTCCAGGCCAAGGCCCTGGAGAAGCTGCGCGCCGTACTGGCCGAGTAGCTCCAGGCGGCCGCAGCAGGCGGTCCGCCACTTCCTGCATGAGGCTCGCCGTGCGCCTGGTATAATGCCAATCGAATGAAGAGCCAGGAACTGAGACAGGCGTGGATAGACTTCTTCGTGGACAAGCAGCACAAGCTGCTTGGGCCTGCTACCCTCGTTCCGCACGAAATGTCGACGACGCTCTTCACGATAGCCGGCATGGAGCAGTTCGTCCCGGTCTTTCTCGGCGAACAGCCGGCGCCCGCGCCGCGCGTCGTAACGGTTCAGCGCTGCCTGCGCGTCGCGGGCGCGAAGAGCGACATCGAGAGCGTCGGCCGGACCGGACGGCACGGCACTTTTCTGGAGATGCTCGGCAACTTCAGCTTCGGCGATTATTACAAGCGCGACGCGATCCGCTGGGCGTGGGAGTTCGTAACCGGCGTGCTGGCTCTCGATCCGGCGAGGCTCTACGTCACGGTGCACACCGGGGACGACGAAGCCGCCCGCATCTGGATCGACGAAGCCGGGCTCGATCCAGCCAGGGTCACGCGCTTCGACGAAGAGAATTTCTGGACGATGGGTGCGACCGGGCCGTGCGGCCCGTGCACCGAGATTTTCTACGATACCGGCGTCGAGTACGCGAGCGGTCCCGGCGACACCGGGCCGAATCTCGGAAACCGGTACGTCGAGCTGTGGAACGTCGTCTTTCAGCAGTATAACCGGACGGCCGACGCCCAACTGGAGGATCTGCCGCGCAAGGCGATCGACACCGGTGCGGGTCTCGAACGCATGCTTGCGATCTGCAACGGCTTCGCGTCGATGTACCAAACGGATCTCTTCACGGATTTGGTTGCCGCTCAGCCGCCGATCGGGCGCACGACGCTCGACGAACGAGAGCAGCAGGCTCGCCAAAACATCATCGCCGATCACCTGCGCTCGGCAACTTTCCTGATCAACGACGGCGTCTACCCGTCGAACACCGATCGCGGCTTCGTGCTCCGCTTCTTGATTCGCCGCGCGGTACGCAACGGAAAGCTTCTCGGCTATCCGGAAGGCTTTTTCGCACAGCTCGTACCGGCGGCGATCCGCTCGCTCGAACCCGGCTATCCCGAGCTGCGAGAGAGCGCGTCGCGGATTGCCGATGCGATACGGAACGAAGAGCAGATCTTCGATCGCACGCTCGAGCGCGGCGTCGCCATGCTCGAGCGCGTCATCGACGATGCAATCGCGAAGCGCCAAGGCATCATCGGCGGCGACGAGGCGTTTCTGCTGCACGATACGTATGGCTTTCCGCTCGAGCTCACACGCGAAATCGCCGGCGAGCGCGGTGCCCAAGTCGACACCGTCGGCTTCGACCGGCTCATGGAAGAACAGCGCCAGCGCGCGCGCCGGGATGCGGCGGCAAAACGCGAGGTCGTGGCGCTGGCCGACCTGCCGGCGCTGCGCAGCTCCTTTACCGGCTACGACGAAGGCCTCGAAATCGGCGGCGAAATCGTCGCCGCGCTCAAGGACGGCAGGCCCGTCGCCTCACTGAAGAGCGGCGAGGAAGGCACGCTCGTTCTCGATCGAACTTCATTCTACGCCGAGCGCGGCGGCCAGATCGGAGATCGAGGAACGATCGTGCGCGAGGGCGCCCGCTTCGACGTCGCGGACACGCAGTACATGGGCGAAGCGATCGCGCACTTGGGAAGAGTCGTCGAGGGCGAGATGTCGGTCGGCGATGCCGTTACCGCTCGCGTCGCCGACGACTGGCGCCGTGAGATCCGCCGCCATCACACCTCGGCGCACCTCCTGCAGCGCGCTCTCAAAGAGGTGCTCGGCGACGAGGTCAATCAAGCCGGCTCGTGGGTTGGCATCGACCGCATGCGTTTTGATTTTCGCTGGCCGAAAGGCGCGCTGACGCCCGAGCAGCGGCGCGCGGTCGCGCGTCGGGTCAACGAGATGATCCGCGACGACGCACACCTGGTTACCCGCGTCCTGCCGCTCGAGGAGGCGAAGAAGACGGGCGCGGTTTGGATGGCCGGCGAGAAGTACGGCGACATGATACGCGTCGTACAGGCTGGGCCGTCGCTGGAGTTTTGCGGCGGCACGCACTCGCATTCGACCGGAGAGCTCGGCATGTTCGTCATTCTCTCCGAGTCTTCGATCGGCAGCGGCATACGGCGAATCGAGTCGTGCGTCTCGGCTTCGGCCGAGGATCACGCCACCAAACAGAGCGATTTGATCGCTACGCTTTCATCGGCGATGTCGGCGGCACCCGACGAGCTGCACGAACGCGTCGAGCGAATGCAGCGCGACGTGCGCGATCTGCAGACGTCGCTCGGACAGCTGCGCGCGCGCATCGCCTCCTCCGAAGCCGAGCACTACGTCGAGCGGGCCGAGCGCAAGGGCGATCGCGCCTTTGTGGGTGCGATCGTTCCCGAGGCGGGCGGCGAGGCGCTGCGGCACCTCGGCAACGCGATTCGCAGTAAGCTGCGCAGCGGCGTGGTGGCGCTGGCGGGCGTGGACAACGGCAGCGTCAGCCTGCTCGTCAGCACGAGCGACGATCTGATCGGCGAAGGCGTGCACTCGGGCAACCTGGTGAAGCTCGCGGCTCCGTTGGTCGCGGGGAAAGGCGGAGGGCAGGCGGCCGTCGCGCAAGGCGGCGGAAGCAATCCGGCGGGCGCGCAGGCAGCGCTGCGCGCGATTCGTGATGCCGTTTTGACGTGAAGCGGCTGGTAATGCTGACGGCAGCGGCGTTGCTCGGCGCGAGCGGCGCCGGCGGCGGAGAGCTCGATTCCGCCTACGTGCTGCAGCGCTACGCGCTCGCGCTGGCGCACGTCGTCTCGCCGAAAGTCGTGGTCTACTCGTACACCGTTTCACAAGTCGGGCCCAGCAACATCGAGCAGCGCCACACCATCTATCGAAGCGGGACGAGCGTGCGCGATGAGACGCTGGCGATCGACGGCATCGCGCTGCGCCACAAGGCCGTGCGCTTTTCGCAGCGCGAGGAGCGTTACACCGTCGGCCGTTTCGCACCCAGCGCGACTGCCTACGAGCTCCTCTTCCTCGGTACGTCTAAGGACGGGCATCACCTCGACTACGTCTACGAAGCGACGCCGCTGCATCGCGGCGCCGGCGTTTGGATCGACCGGCTGACGATCGACGGTGCGAACTACCTCCCGCGTGCCGTGCGCTTTCACACCGCGGGGCCGGGCGTCGCGGGCGATGGAGAGATCGAGTTTGGCTCGTTTGGAAAGTATTGGCTGCCGGTCGTGGCCAGCGCCAGCGCGCTGGTTGGAACGAAGCTCGCGCGCGAGCGAATCGTTTGGGGCGAGTATCGCTTCCCCGAGAGCCTGCCGCCCTCGACGTTCCAGACGCCCAAACCCTTGCCGCGCCCGTCGCTGCCGGCCTTTTGAAGCTGCGGATTGCACCCGCGGCCGGCGCGGGCTTACTCGCATTTGCCGTTACGGCGCTGCTCTCGCATCTCAGACCGACACCCTATAACAACTTCGTCCTGTTGGCGCAGGCGCTGCTCTCCGGGCACGCGTGGATAGACTGGCCGGGCGCGTACATCGACGCGCTGCCGTACAACGGACACTACTTCATCATCGAAGCGCCGCTGCCCGCGATCTTACTGATGCCGTTCGCGGCGCTCTTCGGCGGGCAAACGAATCAGACGGTGCTCGCTGCCGTGTTGGCCGGCATTACGATCGGCGCGACGTGGGAACTCGGCGAACGCTTGGGCCTGCGTCGCTCGAGCATCGCCTGGATCTGCGCGTTCTTCTTGGCCGGGACCGATCTTCTCTGGTGCGCGATGCTCGGCGACGTGTGGTTCATCGCGCACGTCTGCGCCTGTTGCTTCACGATGCTCGCGTTGCTGGAACTTGCCGGCCGGCGGCGCGGCTGGCTCGTCGCGCTATTCGCGGTTTGCGCCGTCGAATCGCGGTTTTCGATGATCCTGGCTCTCCCGGTCTACGCGTACTTATTGGCGGCCGACGCGCCGCGCGCCGCGGCGATACGCCGGTTCGTCTCGTTTGGCGCCGCGCTCCTTCCGCTCGCAATACTCTGGATTCTTTACAACCAGGCACGCTGGGGGACGTGGAACGATATCGGCTACACGGCCTGGTACCACCAGGATCAGGCCGGAATGCCGACCGGCTCGCCGTTTCGCTTCGAATATCTTCCCAACCAACTCTGGTCGTTCTTCGTGCAGCTGCCGACGTTCTTGCGAGCCTATCCGTGGCTGCGGCCGGAATATTCCGGCCTTGCGCTGACGTGGACATCCCCCGCGCTCATCCTCGCCTTTCTCGCTCGTTCACCGGCGCGCTGGGTGGTTGCGCTCTGGGCCTGCGTCATTTTAGTAGCTGCTCCGAACCTGCTGTATTACGTCAACGGCTTCGCCCAGTTCGGAATGCGTCACGCGCTGGACTTCGAGCCATTCTTGGTCGTGCTGATGATGCTCGGAGTCCGCGAACGCTTTCCGCGTTGGGGCTACGTGCTTGCGGCCTACTCGATTACCGTCGGGCTCTGGGGCTGCTGGTACTGGCTGACCTTCGTCCGTACTGCATCGTAGGCCTCGCGCATCGCTTGCGCGCGCTCTATCGGCGCCCCGCAGGTTACACCGACGCACACGTATGCGGCCGGCTGCGGCGGCAGGCCCTCCAGTTCGGCTTGCGCCGGCGTCAGCGTGCGGATCGAGAGAAACGGCGACGGCAAACGCAGCGCAGCCTCGCGGAAAGAATCGGTAGCCGCCGGATCGCCGGCGATGCGAACCGCGATCTCCGGTGCAAGGTACCTCGCCAGCGCGCGTGCGTAGGTAGCGCCGAAGGTTCCGGCACGCTCGGCGACCGGCGCAAAGAACGCCAGCGTCGCGCTCGCCCGTTGGCGATAAGTCGCCGAACCGCTCATCGATTGCAGGCGCAGTAAGCATTCGGCGAAAAGGCCGTTGTCGACGATCGGGCGGTCCTCTACCGCAAGATTCCCAAGGCGTTCGCCCGACTTGCGGCGATCGTAAAAGCCGCCGCCTGGCGCGCCGAAGTGTTCGATCGTCGTCTGCGCGATTGCTTGCGCTCTGGCGAAAAAGCGCTCTTCGCCGGAGATCTCGTGCGCGTCGAGCAGCGCGCGGCAATAGGCGACGTGATCGGTGAGCAGGCCGCGTACCTCCGGCGTACCGCCGGGAGCGAGAACGTGGTACAGAAGTCCGTCGGGGGCGACGAGCCGCTGCCCGACGGCGTCGAGCGTCGCGTTCGCCTGCGCGAGCAGCGCGTCGTCGTCGAGCGCGCGCGAGACGAGACAAAGAGCGCCCGCGAGCGCGCAGGTCCAGTTCGTATACGACGTGCGGTCGACGAAGGGCGAGGCGAGCGCGCGGCGCTGCTCGAGCGCGAGCGCGTAGTACGCTTCGTCGGCGTCCTGACTGCCCGCATAGAGCTGGGTCTGCGCGTCGCGTAGTATCTGCTGGACGTAGTTGGTCGCCGAGACGAGCGTCGTGCGGAATTCGTCGTTGTGCGCAAAGAGCACGAGCTCGGCCAGCACGCGCAGCAGCCCGGCGTGATCCTCGGCCATCTTCTCGAAGTGCGGCACGCTCCAGTCGCGCGTCGTCGAGTAGCGAAAGAAGCCGCCCTCGACGTGATCGTACATTCCGCCGCGCGACATCCCGAGAATCGTTCGCGCAACCATTTCGTACCAGCGCTGCTCGCCGGTCGCGCGCCACTGCACGAGCAGAAACTCGAGCGACTCGGCTTGCGGAAACTTCGGTTCTTCGCCGAAGCCGCCGTACTGCTCGTCGTAACCGGCCTCGAGCTGTGCCAAGAGATGCGCGATCGGCGCGCCGGTGAGTTCTTCGCTCGCGCCCTCAACGCCGCGGCTCTGGGCCGCGGGTGCGGGCAGCTCGTCGATCTCGGGTTTATGTTCGGTGTAGAAGCGCGCGATCTCGTCGAGCGCGCGCCGCATCTGCGCGGGGGGAAGGTAGGTCGCGCCGGTCAGCGTTCGGCCGCTGGGCGTAAGAAACGCCGTCGTCGGCCAGCCGCCCATGTTGTACCGCGAGTTGACGTCGGGACGCTTGTCGTTGTCGACCCGAATCGGCACGAAGCGGCGATTGATCGTCTCGATGACACCCGGGTCGGAGTACGTCGTTTCGTCCATGACGTGACACCAGTGGCACCACACCGCCGAAATTGAGAGAAGAATCGGCCGGTCTTCGGCCTCGGCCCGCGCGAACGCGTCTGCACCCCAGGCCATCCAGTCGATCTCGCCGGCTCGATTCGGGCGTGGTGAAAAGCGAAACTCATTCATCGGTGTCGGCGGCTCCCCGCAGGAACGACGTCAGGTAGAACACGGCGAGCAACGCATACAGCGCCAGCGCGACGATGCCTGCCGCGCGCAGCGCAAGGACGTACGCCGCGATGAAGAACCCGGCAAACGCTAAACTGACCAACGCGTAGCGGACGTGCGTCGCGGAGTTCATGCCGTAGATCTCGCGGTCGTAGTAGCCGCCGCCGCGCGCGCTGTTCCGCCATGCGCCCAGGGCGACGCCCAACGCCAAGACGATACCGATTGCATCGTAGATCACGCTCTCTAAGGGTAGCGCGATGCGGCGTCGAACGCCAACTCGCCATGGCCGTCAAGCGCGCCGGAGCGACACCCGGCTCCCTGCAGACCTATCGCAAGAAGCGCGACTTCAAGCAGACGCCCGAACCGAGCGGCCGCAAGGAGAAGGCGCCCGAGCAGCTCCGTTTCGTCGTGCAGATGCACCGCGCGACGCGGCTCCACTACGACTTTCGCCTCGAGGCCGGCGGGGTGCTCGCCTCGTGGGCCGTTCCGAAGGGGCCGACCCTCAAGCCGCTGGATCGCCGGCTCGCAATGCACGTCGAGGATCATCCGCTCGACTATCGCGACTTCGAGGGGACGATACCGGCCGGCCAATATGGCGCCGGCAGCGTCATCGTTTGGGATAATGGAACCTACACGCTTGCCGAAGGGAGCGATCCGGCCAAAGAGATCGCCAACGGCAAGATCAAGTTCATTCTGCACGGCAAGAAGCTGCACGGTGAGTTCACGCTGGTCAAAATCAAGCCGCGCGAAGAC
>DASXFZ010000034.1 GCA_036489315.1 Candidatus Cybelea sp. | reverse complement strand
CGAACGTGTTCACGCGAGAAGCCCCGGAATGGCGCGCAACTCAGCGTTGCGACGCAGCAAGCGCGCGCAGCCAGCGCAGGCGCCTCCCGAGCATTGCTCGCTGTGCTTCTCGACCGCTTCGTACCAGGCGCGAACGCGCGCATCGTTCAGGTTGAGTTGGCCGCTGCGCTCCTTGTAGCCGAGGTCCATCGCGTCGTTCACAACGCCCCCGCGACTGTGTTAAACGTGTTGGCGGTAGTCGCGATCTCCGCGCGAACCTGCTGCGCGTTGGCGATGAAGTTGGAAATCAAATGGTAGTGCGGCTCTTGCGCGGCGCCGCACATCGCAAAAATGACGGCGAGTAAGACGCTGTCGATAGCGTGGCGGATCATCGGTTGGCCTCGGTGCGCGCGGTGAGGGCGCGATCTGTTTCTTGTGCGATGCGCCGTATCTCGGGGATCGCACTGGTTGTCAGCCGGTCGATGCGACGCTCGATTTGAACGAGCAGGCGCGTCTCCATCGCGCGGACCTGCGACAGACGCCCGCGCAGCTTGTCGAGCACGTCGCGATCGTCGATCGCAGTGACGAGCCCCTCCATGCAACCGTCGAAGGCGTTCGTGAGTGGATCGGTCGGCCTACCGCCGTCCATCGAGGCGCTAATCATACGAACGGCCGTACGCTTCGGGCGCAGGGTCGATCCAGCGGTTACGGTGGCGTCCATGGTTAAGCGACCTCGGCTTTGGGGCCCAGATCAATGTCGTCCGCGCTGCAGTCGAGAGCTTTTGCAAGCTCCTGAAGCCGGGGGCCAGATGGAACGATTCTCCCGGTCTCATAGCCGGAGATTTGGGCCTGATCGCTGCCCACGCGCTCCGCTAGTTCTTGCTGCGTGAGGCCGGCTCGGGCCCGAAGCTCTTTGATCGACATTGGCTGCACCCCATGACTATAGGCCGTAGCCAATGCCTTGTCAAGGGCTCTAGCCAATACGACACCGGGGCTAGCTCATGGAAGCGTAGACCCATGGCGAAATCGAGTGCGCCGAAACGCGATGACCTGCGCCTTTCGGAGTCTTGGCGGCGGCGCATCGGCGTGGCGCTGCGGGCCGCTCGCGATAAGGCTAAGCTGACTCAGCCCAAGCTGGCCGATAAAGCAGGGCTCGATTGGACCACGATCTCTCAAATAGAAAACGGCGCTTCCGCGCCAGATTTGGCAACCATGGAGGCAATCGCCGACGCGTTAGGGGTCCCAATGGATGAGGCGATCGGGCGTGCCGGCCACGCGCGGCGCGAGAGTATCAGCGCTTTCGTCGACGGCCTTACGCCGCCGGAGGCTTCCTCCGAAGCGGCACGACCTTCCCTCGAAGATCAGTGGGCAGCATTTCGCGCTGATCTACGACCGGCGCTGCTGAAGCTCGCGGAGGTTCTTGAACAGGGTAGTCCGGAAGCGCAAGGTTTGAAGCGAGCGATCGGAGAGTCATCGCCGCGCTCGTCCGGGCGTCGAAAAGATCGATGATATTGTCGCTCTGCATCCGGCCTCGTTTCGTTCGCTTCACGAACGTATGTTCCGCCCTCCGGTTGCCACCAGAATGGCCTTAAGCTTCCCGCGAATAGTTACTCACAACTTTTTGGAGGTTGTGGAAAGTGAGCATAAATCCCGAGGGCGGTGAACGCACGATCTATCTCGATGCAGCGGCGAAAATCACGCCGGTGCGCGCGATTATCGCTGGCGTGACGTATCCGATCGCCGCGATCACCTCCGTGCGGATGGCCGTCATTCCGCGGTCGATGTTAGGCTGGCTTCTCGCGCTGCTCGGCGGCGTGATCGCGATCTTCAACGTCACTTCGACCGGGCATCTGTCGGGCTTTGGCGGCGGGGTGCTCGTTCTTGGGATTCTCCTCGTCCTGATGAATCCCAAGCGCTATATTGTGATGATTACGACCGCCGGAGGCGAGAAGGCGGCGCTGCGGTCGCCAAATGCTCAGCCTATTGTCGCGATCGTCGACGCGATCAACGAGGCAATCGTCGCCCGGGGATAGCATAGGGGCCGACCATGAGTGAGCGCGCCTGGTCCTATTGCGCCGTTTCGAGCTCGCCGCAAGAGGCGACGCTCGAGGAGCAAATCAAATGGTGCGAGCAGACCGCAGCCGCCAACGGCTGGCTTATCACGCGCACGTTCAGCGCTGTCGGAACCGGCAAAGCTGGCACCCGGAAACTGCTAGACGACCTCATTGCCGAGCTGATCGCGACGCCGAAAGCCGAGCGCCCGCGACGGATCCTGATGGTTCGGCTCGATCGGCTCGGCCGCGGCGATGGGCTTGATAGCATCGCGGCGATCGCACAGCTGCGCAAACTGGGCGCGACGATCTACACGCGCGATATCGGAGCCGTCACGATCGCTAGCGCCAGCGACGCCCTGCGCCCGATCCTCGACGCCGTGATCGCCGGCATCGAAAACGAGAAACGTTCCGATCGCGTGCGCGCCGGCAAAGCTCGCCGGAAAGCCGCCGGCCTCCACAACGGCAATCCGCCCTACGGGTGCACGCTACTCGACGGGCGCGCCGTCGCCTATGAGCCCGAGGCCGTCCTGACTCGAGAGATATTCGAACGGCGCGCCGGCGGCTGGGGCTACGACCGGCTGGCAAGGTACGCCGCCGAACGCGCGATGCCCAAGCTCTTGCACGATGGCAAGACGCGGGCGCTTCGCTGGGGTCGCTCGACGATCCAGCGCCTGATTTGGTGCCGCACGCTGCGCGGCGTCGCTGTACCGGAGCAGCTTTGGGATGAGGCCAACTCTGTCGCCAATCCCGATTTCAAAACGCGCAAGATTCAGTCGTGGCCGTACCCGCTCGCCGGCGCCCTGCGGTGCACGTGCGGCTTTATGCTTTCCGGCCAGTGTTCGGGCCGCGAGCCCTATCGGGAGCGGTATTACGTCTGCCGAAACATCGCCGAACATCGGTACTACCCGCACTGGCGCTCGAGCCTCGCTGAGGCCGCATTCGAAGTCATCCTGAGCCGGCTGAGCGCCGAGCCGACGCTGCTCGAACCGCAGGACCGCCGGGCGGAACTCGATGGCCTACGTGCCCGCGAACGGGCTACGAAGCTCGAGGTCGACGAGATCGAACGGCGCCGGCGTGTCTGCTGGGATATGGCCGAGCGCGGGCAGATCACCGGTGAGCAGATGCGTGAGCGGCTCGATGAGGTAGACGCCGATCGGAAACGTGCGCGTGGCGCCTACGACGGCGCGCGTAGCGAGATCGCCGCCATCGAGAAGATGACGGTCTCGGTCGACGCGGTGATCGACGTTCTCACGGTACTGTCGACGACTTGGGCGGACGCGAGCCTCGAGCTCAAACAGGAGACCGCGCGCGCGGTGACCGCGGTGATCGGCGGCCTTTTTGTCGAGCCTGCGCCGCGAATGGATCCGCGCCAGAGGATACGCGGGCGCCCCCAACCGGTTCAGATTTTGACGGGGGACGAGATTGCTGCATTGGGACACTTGAGCGAGAAGTTGCGTACCATAGCAGCATGTGGCCGGCTTCGCGGTTTTGCCTATCTTCTCGGCCGATCCTAATAAGGAAGCGGAGCACTTGTTACAGCCGCCTCCCGGGCAGCCGCGAACGAAAAAGGAGACCGCGTCGGCGATCTCCCTTTCCGATCTTAGGCTTGCGTCAGCCCTGGAGCTTTTTGAGGTACGCCTGGGCGACTGCGACGAGCCAAGCGACCGCGTCGCCTTCGAACTTCGGCAGATCGGGCCCGAGCGCCGTGAGCGCTGCCTGCAAGAGGGCGCCGAGCGACGGGCTGAGTTTGCTGACGGCCGCGATGATCGCGTTTTCGCCGTCCTGAATGTAGGGCGCGAGGTCCTTTTCGATCTGCTGCGCGTTGCCTTGCAGCCACGAAATGCCGAGCGTCAAGACGTAGATTTCGATTTGGGTCCAGAGATTCATGGGGTTCCTCCTAGCGCTAGGTATGCTGAAGCGCCGATGCGCCATAGGAGGCCGTGAACGAGGCTCCCGTGTCCGTTACGGACTGCCGCTAATCTGCGGCGCGCGCCCGATGAACGCCGCGGCGACGCCGAACTGCGCAGCGAGCCGGCCCCACTCGTGCAGCGATGCGCGGAAGGCCGGATCGAAGTGCGGGAAGAGTAGATCGACGCTCGAGGGTGCGATGATGCCGAGGGTGGCCAGCGCAAAGCCGCCCCACCCGACCGGGTGATTATTCAGCGGGAGCAGCGCTTTGCGAATGCGCGCGATCATCGCGTCAGATCGGCAATCGTCGTCGGGCCGAGGAGGCAATCGAGGTCGACGTTGCCGTCGAAGCCGTCGATGCAACCATCGTCGGCATATTGTTGAAGCTGGGCGCTCTTGAATCCGCCGGGCAGCGCGATCTTGCCGGGTGAGCCCCACGAGGCGACCCAAAGGCGGTGACCGCTAAAGCCGTCCGTATCCCCGAAGTACGTGCTCCACGAATCGGAGTTCGTGTAGATGATCGGCTTGCAGCCTAGACCCTTTTCGGCCGCGGCGCTGTAGGCGGCGAGGTTGGCGATGCGCTCTTCAATTGTCCCGCCGGAGCCCTGCGCAGCGCTCTCTTCCTCGACGTCGACGACCGGGAACAGCGTGCCGTAGCGGCCGTCGGCGGCCTCCAGAAAGTGCTTCGCTTGCGCCGCGCCGTCTTGGCCGAAGAGATAGAACTGGTAGGCACCCATCGGAATTCCGAGGCGCTTGAGCGCATCGTGGTTGTGGACGAAGCTCGCGCCGTCGTCGTCGGCAGGGTTGGTGCCGTAGCAGGCGCGGTTGAAA
>DASXFZ010000033.1 GCA_036489315.1 Candidatus Cybelea sp. | reverse complement strand
TTTCGTGGCGCGGCGAGCCTAATGGTCGCGAGGAAAAGGGAGCGGCTCGACCACGACGCAAAAAACTTCCGTGCCGTGATCGGGACGCGATGACCCGACCCGGTGTAGTCGGTCCTCAGAGGGGATGGCCGAGCGTGGCTGTCCCCTCGCCATATCTGACGGGTGCGCCGCTCGAAAAAAGAGCGCCCGCTAAATGCGAGCGCTCCTCGGGGACGTCGATCGATCGGCTTAAGGTTTGGGTTTTGACTCGGCGCTACCCATTTGCTTGCGCGCTCCCTCGAACAGTCGGCGTCGTTCGATCGCGGCGTTCGCGGCCTTCTCCTGGTCGTGGAGTGCCTGCCACTTTTCGATTGCGTCGTAGAGATCGGCGCCGATGATCTCGGCCTCAAAGTCAACCAGGCTCTCGAGGTGCGTTAACGTGTGCAGCGCAACGTGGGTGGTTTTATATTTGAGGAAGGACTTGCTCCTTGCCTCACGCTCAGCTTCGTCGTTCTTTATATGCGCGATGGCGGCAGCACGCAGCTCGGCCTCACGATCATTTTCAGGATTTTGAGTCCAGTCGACCGCTGCGTACTCGGCCTCGCGCGCAATGGCCATGGCTTCCTCGGGCGCACTGGACGTCGCAGCTTTCACCTTACTCTTCATTTGGGAACCCCTGTTGCGGCGTTGAAGGGTGACGGCGGCACTGAAAGTCCGGCGACCTGAGCCACGCGGCGAAGTCACGGCAGGCGTTCGTCCAGCGTCGCCGCGCGGTATCATCTGAGACGGGAAAAAGGATCACGTTATCGTGCTCGGTCATTACCGGCGCGTCCCGGGAAAAGCGACAACGTTACCCGGTAGACCGAGCGCGGCTGGCTCCGATTCCGAAGGTGCAGCGCGGTTTTCTTGTGGTGCACCGCGATGCAGCAGAGTCGGAAGAGGACGCAGCGGCAGCACGGAAAGCCACTCTGCAAACTCCGCCTCAGAATCACCGCCCTGGTCGCGGCGTCGAGACGGTCGAACATTTCGAAGAGCTCGGCTCTCTCGGAGTCGCGCGCGCGCCATACGAGCTCGGCCTGAGATTCTGGATCAAGTCGGTCGAAGAGTTCGACGACGTCTCGCGAGGCGCCTGATAGCGGCGCTTCATGGGGTACGATTGCGTTGTTCATTTTCGGAACCTCCATTCCTGATTGGACGGTCGGAGGGTCGTTACCGGGCGCCCCCGCCGATAGTGATTAAGCGGTTACGAGATCATTGAGGTGAGGGGCAACGTCATCGAAGGCTTGCGCCGGCCGAACGTAGCCCATGAGCACGGACAGGGATTTGTGGCGCGTGGTGCGCGCGATCGCGTCGAGCGAGACCTTGGCCTGCGCCGCGACGGTTACGAAGCCGGCTCGCAAGCTGTGGGCGCCGAAGTCGCCGTCTAGGCGCGCGTTGCGGGCCAGCTTTTGAACCAGATTCGCGACGTCCTGGCCGTCGAGCGCGCGTGCTGAGAGCTGCTTCTGAAGCGAGAACGTCCGAAAGACGGGGCCGGAGGTGATGCTGGCGGCGTCGATCCACTGACGCAGCGCGCGAACGCGCCGGCGCCGTCCTGGTCGGTTTTCGAGCGGCGGATCACGATGCGTAGCCCCTCGCGGCAGAACGTCAGATCCTCGATCGTGAGCGCGGCGAGCTCGCTGCGACGGAGCGCGGCGGCGAAGCAAAGGAGCAGAATGGCGCGGTCGCGCTTCGCCTTCAGGTCGTCGCCCCGGATCTCGAGCAGCATCGCTCGCAGATGGTCGAGTGTAACGGCGCTTTTCTTGACCTGTGCGGCCCCGATGGTCCGTCCGATGCCCCGAACTACCCTGCGCACGATTTCATGCGCTGTGGGCGACTCTAGGCCTCGTTCTTTATGCGTCTGCGAGATCGCCGCCACGCGCCGCTTGATCGTTGCGAACTTCGCGCGATCCGCCAGGTCCGTAAGGTACACGGTGAGGGTCTGCGGTGTCGCCGGTAGCCACGCGTACCCCCGCTTCGAGCAGTAGCCTTCGAAGTCGCGCCAGTCGGAGGCGTAAGCGCGCCGCGTCGCGGTGGACTGAGACGCCTCGACGAACTCGCGGGCGCGATCGACGACCCCGTCGACCTCGCATAGGGCTGAGTATTCGCGGTTATCGGCGCTTGCGCCGGCGGGGAGGACTTGCGGTAGAATATTGGAGGTCATCGGAGATCCTTTCCGGTGGCTCGGCCTCGGCGAGTGACTGCTCGTTGAGGCCTTCCTTCTATGCTACCAAAAACTAATCTAACCCCGTAAGCTTCAAGTCCGGGACGGAGGCGCTGTCATTGCTGACCGTGTGGTTGAGCACCCCGGGAGCACGGGTAAGTATGCCGGCGTGAGTATGCTGGGAGCAAGAGCCGATGCGGCTTGATGACCGTACCGCCTACGCGCTTATTATTCTGGCCGAGCGCGGATTAAAGATTCATTCCTTTGACGGCTACACTCTAAGGCTGAGCTACAACGCCGCCGCTGACACCGAGGCCGAAGCCGGGAGAACCGTTTGCATTAGCGAGTTGGCGA
>DASXFZ010000032.1 GCA_036489315.1 Candidatus Cybelea sp. | reverse complement strand
GTACCAATCGCTTACGTAGAGGCCCGTGGTCGCGGCGTCGTGGTGCGGGGAATTCAGGAGCGACGGCGACTCCAAGGGTGGGGCTGCATTCGGCAGCGATCCCCCATTGCCGCCGCCGCAGCCCGACAGCGCCAATCCCGTGACGGCGATCGCCGCGAGGGTTCCGAGGAACGATCTTGTCTGTAACATCGTGCGCCTCCAAAATCCGATAGTTGACGGCGCAACCTTTCCGTTCGCCTATTTCATCCCTTGGGACCCGGTGCTCGCTCGCCCGTAGGGGGTTTAGCCGCCGCGGCCCAGCGCATCGGAAGGGGCCTTTTTCCGAATAACGCAATGTCGACCTCCGTGCCCGACACGACTTCGAATGTCGAGTTTGCTCAAGATTTGACCGAGGCCGACGCTCCTAACACCCCCGGGGCGGCCGCACGCGCGATGGATTGGATTTGTCGAGGCCGCGGTGCTGGCGATCGTCGCGGTTGCGGCGATACTCTTGCTCTTGCGCATGCTTGGGATATTTACGCGGCCGCGCGTTTGATGCGGCGCCTCGTGACTATGTGGAAATGGGCTTGGATTGCTTGCGCACTAGCGGCATGTTCGTGGAACGGCAGCGAATATAACGGAACTGCCGAGTTTTCCTCCGGCGCGCGTTTGGCGGCGAGCAGCCCGATCAAGCATGTCGTCTTCGTCGTGCAGGAGAACCGCTCGTTCAACAACCTCTTCATGGGTTATCCCGGCGCTACGACGCAAAGCTACGGCTACGATACCACAGGTAGGAAGATCGGCTTGCGGCCGGTCAAATTGCAAATCGAGTGGGACCTCGCGCACAATTCGGTCGGTTTCTTTGCGGCCTGCGACGGAACCGGAAGAATCCCCGGTACAGACTGCAAGATGGATGGCTGGAACAACGAGCTGGCGACGGCCGGACATCCGCCCAATCCCGCCTTCGCCTACGTTCCGCAGAGCGAAACCAAGCCGTATTGGACGATCGCCAAGCGGTACGTACTCGCCGACCAGACCTTCGCGTCCAACCTCGACGGCAGCTTCGTCTCGCATCAGTACGCCGTCGCCGCCTACGCGAGCCGCGCCGTAAATTATCCCGTTCGTTCCTGGGGCTGCGCGGGAGGACCCTCGGATACGGTGGCCACGCTGACCGGCGCGCGCGACATCGGCCCGAGCATCACGGCCTGCTTTGACAATCCGACGCTCGCCGGCGAAGCCAACCAGGCCGGTGTTGGCTGGCGATACTATGCGGGAAGCGTTTACGGTGACGGCGGCTTGTGGTCGGCCTATCAAGCCGATCGGAAAATTTACGATGGACCCGATTGGAAGACGAAGGTAGTCAATCCGCCGTCCCGCTTTCTGACCGACGTCGCAGCGGGAAAACTCGCGCCGATAACGTGGGTCGCTCCCACGTTCGAAGCCTCGGACCACGCGGTTCTTGATACTGGTAAAGGGCCGGCGTGGATCGCAAGCGTCGTCAACGCGGTTGGGAGAAGCAAGTTCTGGGATTCCACCGCGATCTTCATTATGTGGGACGACTGGGGCGGGTGGTACGATCCGGTAAAGCCGCGCTATCTCGATTACGATGGGCTTGGGTTTCGCGTCCCGCTGCTGATCGTTTCGCCCTACGCAAAACACGGCTACGTCTCACACGTCCACTACGAAACGGCGAGCGTGCTGCGCTTTATCGAGAATAACTTCGGCTTGCCGCAGCTGGCGGCCAGCGACACGCGCGCGAACGCTCCGGGCGCAGATGTCTTTGACTTCCACCAGCAGCCGCGGAAGTTTGTGGAGATCCCCGGCGAGAAACCGGCGCTCTATTGGATGCGGATTGAAGGCGCTTCGCGCGCGGGGCCGCACCCGGCCGGCATTCTCGGCGACGACTGAGCGGTACCTACGAACGAGGCCCGGCGTAGCGCCGGGCCTTCCTGCAAAGCGTATCTCGGTATCTAATTTTAGAGACGCCTGCTTATTTCGTAATGATCCCGACATCGCCTTTGACGCAGCTGCCGGAAGCTGGGCAAGCGGTAATGTCCTGAACGTACTTCACCTTGCCCTTGCTGCTGCCGACTTTTCCCTTCTCGGTGATCGTATCCGTGATGGGGTTGCCCTTCTTCGGCTTGATCGAACCAACGATCGACTTGAAAGGCTTACCTTGGAGCGTAACGATCTTCTGTTTCCAGGTGTAGGGAGGAAACGATCCGCTCGTGCAGCCCGAATTGCTCGAGAGGCAAATCTCCTCACTCGCCGGCTTACCCTTTGCGACCGTTACGCATAGGAAGTATTTTGAGGACGGGCACTGCGTTTTTGCGTCGCCGTACGCGCCGGAAACCATTCGATAGCTGAATTTGCCGGCCGGCGCTACCGACTGAATGGAACTGGTGGGCACCGAATTCCCGAGACCGCCGGAACAGCCCGCGAGAACGCCGACAGCGATTGCCGAAGCGAGCGCTGAAGTAAACAAGCGCATTTGTTTTTTACTCCTTCGTAGATGGAGGGAACGTAGTCCCCGCGTTCAGGCTTGGCGACGCTGAACCCTCCGATACAATTTTCAGATGAGTAGCGCGAAGCGAGGTAAGCAAGCCGGGCCGTGCGCTGAGGAACGCTACGGCATAAATTCGAAGACGACGCCCTGGCCGTGCGCGCCGCCCGCGACGGTCGTTCCGTAGAGTTTGCCGCTTGCGTCCGCTGCGAGGCCGTAATACGGATACTGGCCATCGCCGCCATTGCCGAAACTGTGCAAGACCTGCTCTTTGCCGGTTTTTGCGTTGACTTCGAAGATCGTGCCGCAGTCGCAGGTTCCCCCGCCGGCAGACGTGGTCCCGATGAGACCGTTCGACGCTCCAAAGAGCAGCGTGCTCGTCGACGAGCTGCCATCGCTACCGCCCTTGAAGTTGTAGAGTACGCGCTCCGCGTACTTGTTTTTGCCTTTGCGAGCGAGTTCGAAAACGGTCCCGTCTCCGTGGGTCCCGCCGTAGTACGTCGTTCCGAAAAGATCTCCGGAGGCGTCGGAAATCAAGCCGCCGTACGGAGATGCGGCGCCGGGCGCTCCTTTAAACGTGTAAAGCGTCGTCAGCTTCCACGATTTCTTCGATCCCGGCGAGAGCCTGAAGACCGTTCCCGCGGCGTCCGCGCCGCCTTCTTCGGTCACCCCGAAAATGTCCCCGTCTTTAGCGACAAGCAGCGGGCCGAGCGATCCAACGCCGCCGTCGGCGCCGCCCGTAAATGCGTGCAAGATCTTTTCGTGCCACGCACGGCGCGACGAGCTCAACTCGTAGACGATGCCCTGCGAATACGCACCGCCGTCGGGCGTCGTTCCGTACGCATGGCCGGCGCTGTCGAACGCGATCGGTCCCCCGGGGCCAAAGCCGTCGTTGCCGGAACCGAAGTCGTGTATCACGCTTTGGTCTTGTCCGCTCAGTTGATAGGCGACGCCGCAGCCGTCGCCGGCGCAGTAGCCCGACCCGCCGGCGACGGTCGTGCCGTAGAGGCGCGATTGGCGATCGATCGTTACGCCCCCATGCGGATTCTTTCCATCGCCGTAACACGTGAAGTTATACAGCACCGTCTCGGGCCACGGTGGACTGGCCTGCGGCGCGAGCTCGAAGACCGTACCGCACGTGTACTTGCCGCCGACGACGGTCGTACCATACAAATTGCCGGCGTGATCCAGGGCGATTCCGGTCGCGGCGTTACCGCCGTCGTTTCCTCCGGTAAAACTGTAGAGGATCTGCTCGCTCCCCGTGCCCGAGCGTGCGACGGCGCTCGACGTCAGCGGGGGCAACGCCGCGCTGCCGGGTGAGGTATGCGATCCTCCGCAGCCGGCAAGCAAGACAACCAGGGCGCTTCCGGTAAGACGGTGCGTACTCTTCATTTACGATACTTCGCAATAGCTCGCCGGCGCCCTGGGGCAGTCAAGCTCCGCTTTTGGAGCGAAAGAAGAAGAATGACGGCGATACCGGCGATGATCTGCTCGCGTTGCAATCAGGTGCGCAGCGGAAGCGATACCTGCTCGACCTGCGGCGCACGGCTGCAAAGCCTCGATGCCGCAAAGCGGCGGGGATGGGTGGCCTTGAGCGCGGGCGCGTTCATGGTCGTTTTCGTGGGTGCCGCCTGGTTCTGGGTTGACCGCACGATGGCCGCGCAGGCAATCTCGACCCCCGATGTCGCGACCGCGAAGTTTCTCGGCCGAATCCACATATCGTTCGCACTGGTCGTCCTCGCGGGGCTGCTCGGCGTTGCCAACGGCTGGCTGATGGTCCAATCCGGGCGACGCAACCGCCTCTTGATCTTCACGCTGGTTGCCGTCTTCGTCGCGGCGGTGTTTTTCGCGGCGAGTGCGACGACGTAACGAGGCCCTCGCAATGCCTCGAATTTCGTTGGCCGCCGCCGTCGCGGAAGTGCGCAAACGCGATCCGCTCTTGGACCGTCTCGTCGCGCGCATCGGTCGGATTCACTACCGGCCGCGCCACCCCGACGGGCACTTCGGGACGCTCGTTCGCGCGATCGTCTTTCAACAACTGGCGGGAAGCGCGGCCCGGGCGATTTTCGACCGCGTCGTTACCGCCGCCGGCGGTGGGCTGACGCCCGGGAGCCTCGCCGCGGTCTCCGATGCGAAGCTGCGCGCTGCAGGCCTTTCCCAAAATAAGCTGCTCGCGCTGCGCGATCTGTCGGCGAAGGTTCTCGACGGGAGCGTCGATCTGAGGGGTTCGCCCAAAGAGAGCGACGACGAGATCGTCGCCAAGCTCGTGACGGTGCGCGGTATCGGAAAGTGGACCGCCGAGATGTATCTGCTGTTCGAGCTGCGGCGCTTGGACGTGTGGCCCGTCGACGATCTCGGGGTGCGCCAGGGTTACGCGATCGGCTGGGATCTGGAGACGCCGCCGAAACCGAAGGAACTGCTCGCGCTTGGCGAGCCCTTCCGGCCATACCGTTCGGTCGTCGCGCTATACTGCTGGGAGGCGGTCCACCGCTACCGGTAACACTTTGGGCGCCTCTGGATTCGACTCCGAGCTTCCTGGGAAGCTACACACCGAGTGCAAGCCAAAGGAGAAGCGATGAAGTACCTTTGTCTGGCGTACGGCGCGGCCGAAGATTGGAAAAAGCTCAATAGAAGCGAGCAAGACACTTTGCTCGCGCAGGATGATTTCCTGAGATCGCGCGGCGACATCGTCGCCTCGCTCGGTTCGCCGGCGACCACCGTGCGGGCTTGGTACGGCGATCCGGTAACCACGACCGCGGTCTTCTCCAGTTCGACCCTGCCGCTGGTCGGCTTCGGCATCATCGAGGCCGCGGACCTCGAGGAGGCTATCCGGCTCGTAGCTCCCACCCCGTGTGCCCGCGCGAAGGGATTCGTGGAAGTCCGCCCGATCGTTGCCATCAACATGTAGATCGAGTTTTCGGATCCGTGTCCGAAAACGGGGCGTTCGAACGTCTATGTTCCGTCACACACTACAACCAGGAGGAAGGAACATGGGCGATTTTCTCTATCTTTACCGCGGCGGGCGCCGCGGTCAGACCCCCGAAGAGTCGGACAAGATCATGCAAAAATGGCTTGGATGGATGAAAGGCCTCACCGACACGGGCAACATGAAGGATCCCGGCCAGCCGCTCGAGGCCGAAGGCAAGGTCGTCGGCGATAGCGGCAGCATCACCGACGGGCCCTTTGCGGAGGCGAAAGACGTGGTCGGCGGCTTCACGCTTATCCAGGCCGACACGCTCGCGCGGGCGGCCGAACTCGCACGCGGCTGCCCGATCCTCGAGGTCGGGGGAAGCGTCGAGGTCCGGCCCGTCTTGAAGATGGATATTTAGAATTTGGAGCATAGGAGCCTGTCGGGTTATGCCAAATTCTCATCTTTGGGCCGCCTTTTGCCCGAATACTTCGTTGCTCTTCGCTCGCAAAGCGCTGCTTTTGTCGCTCATCGCGCCTCGTCTTCGAACAAAACTCGGCGCCAAATC
>DASXFZ010000031.1 GCA_036489315.1 Candidatus Cybelea sp. | reverse complement strand
CGGCTGGCGAAACTGCCCGAACGTATCGAACGTGCCGGTCTGCGGATTGGGGATGTACAGCGTTCCCGGATCCGATCCGTCGCTGGTTAGAGCGTGCCCGCACGACGTGTAATCGGGATTGAGCGGATTGCCCGATTTTATACCGATGCTGCTCTGGTTGGCGCTGCAGCTCCGCGGGTCGAGTCCGACGACGTCGGCGGGCGTGCCGTATGTCGTGCCCTCGGCGAGCTGCAGCGCCGGGGTGATCGCCCACTTGTTGTGCCGGTAGTTCAGTACCAGCGAGAACGTGTTCGGCGACAGGTACGGAAAGTCGAGTCCAGGCGCATACCAGCCCTGCGTTCCCAATATCGACTCGGGCGACATGTTGTAGTAGGGGTTGCGGATCGCCGATGCGCCGCATTTGAAGTCCGGCTTGCCATCGGCCGTATTTTTGTAACACGGCGCGCCGCCGCCGGACTCGGTGAGCGCGTTGAACTCCTCGATGTCCTGATTGTACTGATCGACGGGGCCGACCGTACTGTTCATATAGTTGCTCCATTTTTCAAGCGCATTCGTGTACGTGTACGAGAAAACGCCGGAGAAGCCGTTGCGGCTGAAATCGCCCTTGGTGAGTTCGAATTCAACGCCATCGACCCGAAGCGTCCCGGCATTGAACGACGGCGAAACGCCAAGGCTCGGAAGGTCTACCGTCTCGTAAAGCTGGTTGGTTCCCCAGCGGTAGTACGGCGTGACCTTCATCGCGACGTCGGTGCCCTTGAAATGGTGCTCGAGCGAGAAATCGTAGTTGTCGGAGAACTGCGCCTGGGCGTCGTGCAGCGGGGAGCTGTAGCCGAAGGGAATGAAGCCCAGCAGGGTCGACGCCAGGTTAGGCTGCGCGGTGTTGTACTGAATCTCGTAGTTCTGCGGCTGCTGCGCATAGCGGCCGGCCGAAGCTCGCAATACGGTGTCCGGATTCACGGTGTACGTTGCCGACACGCGCGGTTCGTAGTAGGTCTGGCTATACGTCGGCGGGTAGGCGTTGGTCAGCAGAATGCCGTCGGTTCCGTTGGGGTGCACCGTCTGCACCGGCGTTCCGGTCGAACGGTCGATCGGGCAGTGGAACGTGACGAGCGGCGTATAGAAGTAGATGCTCTGCGGCGGCTGCGGCTCGAAGATCGGCTGACGCGTCACCGGGTTGACACAAAACTCGTGCTGCGCGGCGTTGAACCAGAAGTTCGTCCCCGGGTTGTTGGTGTCGGCGAGGTCGTAAGCGTCGTTCTCGAAGCGCACGCTGGCGTTGATGTTCCACGCGTCGTTGGGGCGCCACTGATCGCTCAGCGACGCCGAGGTCAGTTTCGGCGTGACCGAGTTGATGTCGGCATCGTTCCCCAGGTAAGTCAGCAGCATCTGCGCGCCGGCCTGGCATGCCGGTGAGCTCGCCTTCAATTGCGAGTCGGCGCAGGGATTCTGCACGCCGAAGCCGCCGTACGGGCTCTCGAACTGCCCCTGCGAGACAAATTTGTTGCAGGGTGCGGGATCGCCGACGTGATAGCGGGCGCTGTTATAGGTCGCGAAGCACTCGCTGCCGTTGGTGAAGCTGCTGACCTGCTGGCTGCCGGTGTTGTCGTAGTTGTGGTTGTAGTAGCGCAGCGTGTCGGACGTTAGGTACGAAACCATCCCCTGCAGGAGGTGTGCGCTCGAGAGCTGGTCGGCGAACTGCATCTCCAGGCCGCCGGTGTGCGAGTCGACCTCGTACTGGTAGTTCGTGACGCCCAACGAGTAGTTGTTGCCCCACCCGTTCGCCGTCGCGCGGTTCGTGTTGGAGTAGAACGTGTAGCCGAAGAGCCGGACGTACGCGTTCGAACCGATGTTCTTTTGGTACTGCAGCTTGATGATGTTGGCGGTGTCCCAGCGGCCGTCGCGGTAGTCGGCGGGAATCTGCACCGTCTCCTGATAGCCGGCGGCGTTGACCGGGCACGCATTAGGGACGCCGGTCACGTTCGCGCAGCGGCCGCTCGGAGAGCCCGGGTAGTAGTAGGCAATCGGCGCGGTGGACGCCGGCGCAAGCCACGGCGTGTTGCCCGGGTACGTGTAGAAATCCGGCCACTGATTGGTGTAACCGGCGTAGAAGTCGGGATGCTTTCCTTGCAGGCCGGAGTTGACGATGCCCAGGGCCAGCGGTCCCGCGTCGTCGAGGCTCGAGTAGTCCTGCTGAAAATTTGCCGACGACATGTAGAGCATCTGAATATCGTCGCGCCCGGAGTCGTGCCGGTGCGGCACGCCGACGTGGAAGTTGGCGACGACCTCGCGGTTATTGATCGAGGCCGGCTGCCCATAGTTGGCCGGATAGGAACCGAAGCAGCCCGGGTCATCCGTAACGATATTTTTCACCGGGTTGCTATAGGTAAAGTTGTTCCTGCAGTCCGGGTACATCGCGGGAAAAAAGTGTAAGTTCGTCGTGATGAACGATGGGTAGTATCCGTAGGGGATCGTGTCGGAGAGACTCGCGCCGTTGTACTGATCGAAGTACCGGAAGTCTTGATTGGTGCCGCTGATCCCGACGTAGTACGAGAAGAGCCGGTCGGGCGTCGAGCCGCCGGCTTCGACGCGCGCGTCGTGATAGAAGGTTGGCGTTCCGACTCCCAGGCTGCCGACGGCATAGCCCGGATAGGTTCCGGTCTTGATGACCTGATTGACGAAGCCGCCCAAGCCGGTCGCGTTCGCGTCGGCCTCGCCGCCGCCGGTGTAAATCTGGAGCTCTTGCTGGCCGAGCGTGCTCTCGGCATTTCCCGGGTAGTTGTCGAATGAGCGATTGATCGGCACGCCGTCATACTCGAAGCCGATCTGGTCGTAGTAGCCGCCGCGGATGTAGACGCTCTGATTGACGCCGACCTGATTGGGCGGAACGTAGGCGCCGGGCATCGCGGCGATGGCCGAGTAGGCATTGTTGAGACCGCCCCCGCCGCCGAGCGGCGCCGCCGCCGCGGTCAGCCCGGGATTGACCGAATAAACATCGGTTCCGGTTCCCGAACGGACGGGGCTCAGCGAAGATCTCGAGCTTACACGGGCGATCTCTCTGATGCTTTTTTCCATACGAAGCGTCAGCGTCTGGCTTTGATCGGCGAAAACCGAGATGCCGGTGAGCACGTTGGTTTCGTAGCCGCCGTGCTCGGCGGAGATCGCGTACGTGTCGGGCGCGAGAGAAAGGAAGGTGAAGCGCCCCGACGCATCGGTCGTCACGTGGGCGACCTGCGAGGGACTTGAGGCCGTGACTTGCGCGCCGGCGATCGGCGCACGCGTACTCGCGTCGGATACCGTACCGGTAATCGTCCCGGTTGTTCCAGCCATGGCCGCCTGCGCGAACGGCAATACAAGCGCAGCAATGAGGACGACCGCTATCGACGCGCGCCGTTCAATTTGCATGCTCCACTGCTCCTTTGCTCCGTTGAAGTGACTGCGAAAAGAGGCCTTCGCAGACAAATTGCGGTAAGCCTTTCGGGACGCGCTCGCGCGCGCGTTAGCTTTACAGAGGAGCGTGTGATGAAATATTTACGTCTTTACACCGCAGCACTTTTCGCATTCGGCATCTTCGCATTGAGCGCGGGACCGGCGCCGGCCGTTCCCGTCAACGTCAACCTGTTCAATAACGGCAACCGGAATCTCACCGGCCAATACGCCGGCTCCGTGACCGACAGCGTCACCGGGACGGGAAGCGCATCAGCCAACTTCGCCGGCCTAGGAGAGAACCTCGGTGGCTATTTTGCGTTCAGCTTCGGCACCGCTTCGTATTCCAACGCCGCGTCGGCGCAGAACACCGCCCATGGGATGGAGGGCGTCTTCGTCGCGACGATCGCGAGCACCGCATGTTCGTTCTCCTTTCACGCCAGGTATTCTGGCTCGAACAATCGGTTACGGGGGCAGTACCAGGCGGTGAACGGCTGCAGCGGCGAGCACGGCACGTTTTCGCTTAAGCAACAGTGCTTCTATAACGAGAATAACGATATCCGCGGCGCCGCCGGCTTGAGGCCTTGCTGACGCTGGGCCGTTCAGAGCGATGATGAGAGTGCCGTCGCGCGAGCGACGGCCTCTTCTTCGGTTAGCGTCGCGCCCTCGGCAAGCAACTGCGCGAGCCGCTCTTCCCCTAGCAGGTTTGCGAGCTCGTCGACGAGGCCTTGCGCGATCTCACGATCCGACACGACGCGCTGCCAGGCCATCGACGCGAGACGACTCTCCGCGAAGCCGGCGAGCCTCGCGGCTTCCATGGCGTCGTGCTCCCGTCCGAGCACGGCAATATAGGTAATCGCAAACGGCGTGTGAATCGGATGGCGCGTCTTCGCGGCGAGGTACAGTGCCTCACGGGCTACCGGCGTCGCGTTTTCGCGATCGCCAAGCACCAGATAGTACGCGACGATGTCGACGGCGATGACGATCTCGAGATCCTCCCCGGCGAGCGCCTTTGCCTCCGTGAGGCGCTGGGCAGCCGAGCGGTATTCCCCGATCTCCGCTTCCGACTGACCCCACCACGTCAGCGCCCGCGCGGTGTCGTCGTCGCGGCCAAGCGAACGAAAGAGCTCGACGCTCTCGGCGTGGAGCCGCCGCATCCGCTCGGGATCGCTGACGGCGAAGGCCGGCGCACCGCGCCGTAACGCGTCGGCCAGCAAGCCGCGATCGCCGAGCTCCCGAGCGAGCTGCAGTGCCTCCTCCGCCGCGCCGCGTGCTTCGTCGTAGCGCTCTTGCGTTGCGTAGCGGTGGGCGATTTGGGCGAGTGCGCGAGCCCGCCCGCGCGCTTCGCCGGCTTCGCGGTACAAGTCGACGGCGCGCAGCGCTTGGTCGAAGGCACTCGCACTCGCTCCTTGATTGTTGTAGAGCATGGAGAGTCCGTAGCGCAGCCGCGCTTCGACGCCGGCCGGCAGCGCGGGACGTTGCTCGAGAATTTGCTCGCACCATCCGATCGCTTCGCCCAGCAGCGAGAGGCGTAAAAAGATCGGGCTCGTGTCGGCGGCAAGCTGCGCAGCAAGATTAACATCGTTGCCCTCATCGAGCGGCCAGCGAATGGCAACCCGAAAGTTCAATAGATCGTGCTCCACGCGCGAGAGCCAATCGGGCGACGGCGCCGTGTCCCATTCCTCGTACGCAGCGTGCGCCAGCCTCGCGAAGGCGTTGGAGTGCCGGCGCTGGGCGTCGGGGGCCTCGCCCGCCTCGGTCAGCCGCCGCCTTGCGTACTCGCGAATCGGCTCCAGCAAGCGGTAGCGCTGATCGCGCCCTCGGCCTTCGGAGACCACGAGCGACTTGTCGACCAGCGACGCCAGCAGATCTAGGACGCGCCAGTCATCGCTTCCGCTGCCGCACACGTCGTCGGCAACTTCCAGGGTAAAGCCGCGCAGGAAGACCGCGCAATGACGCAGCGCACGCCGCTCGTCGTCGTCGAGCAGATCGTAGCTCCAGTCGATGAGTGCGCGCATCGTCTGCTGATGCGGACGACGGTCTCGCCCGCCCACGAGCAGACGCGGCTCAAGGTGCGCGGCCAGGGCCTCTACGGGCATCGCCCGAACGCGCGCCGCGGCGAGCTCGATCGCCAGCGCGATGCCGTCGAGGTTCGTGCAGATCTGTTCGATCGCCGCCGCGCAGGTCGCGCCGGTAAAGTCGGGATCGGCGGCCTGCGCGCGGTCGACGAAGAGCTGCATCGCCGAGGCAAGTTCGAGCGGAGCCAAGCGGTAGACGCGCTCGCCGGAGATGTCCAGCGGGGCGCGGCTCGTTGCGAGGATCGTTATCTGCGGGCAGCGCGCGACAATTTTTGCGGCAATCTTCGCAGTCTCGGAGACGAGGTGCTCGCTGTTGTCCAGCAGCAAGAGCAGTTCGCGCTTCTCGAGGTGTGTCAGCAGCGTGTCGAGCGGCTCTTCATCCGGCTTTGGTTCGGCGTGCACGCCCGCAAGAATCGTGCCCGCGATCAGGCCCGAGTCGGTGATCGACGCCAGGTCGACGATCCAGGCGCCGTCGCGTTCGTCGTTCAAGCGGTTCGCCGCGACTTCCAAGGCAAGGCGGGTTTTGCCGATACCCCCCGCCCCGACGATCGTGACGACCGCGCTGCGAGCGAGCAGCCCTTGGACGCGAGCCGCGTCGTCGTAGCGGCCGATAAAGCTCGTGCTTTGGCGTGGGAGGTTGTTCGGGGGCGTCTTCAGCGCGCGCAGCGCCTTGAACTCGGAGCGCAGGCCTACGGCAATCGGCTGATAGACGCGTTCGGGCTCTCGCAGATCGCGCAACGGCAGCGTTCCGAGATGACGCAGCGTGATTCCGGCTGGAAGCCGTGCGTTCAACGCGTCGGCGGAGTGCCCCGAAAGCAGTACCTGACCGCCGTGACCGGCCGAGAGCAGGCGCGCCGTGCGATTGACGGCGGTGCCGAAATAATCGCCTGAACGCTCATCGGCTTCGCCATCGTTGATCGCCATGCGAACGAGAACGCCATCGACCGCCGCAAAGTCCTGACCTGCGAGCTGCCGCTGCGCCGCGACCGCTGCGTTCAACGCGTCTTCGACGTTCGAAAAGGCGGCACAGAACGCGTCGCCGATCGTTTTGAAGATGTATCCGCGCCGCCGCTCGATCTCCGTACGCATGATCTCGTCGTGACGGCGCAATGCGTCGCGCATCGCGTCTGCGTATGCATCCCAGCGCCGCGTGCTTCCCTCGATATCCGAAAACAAGAACGCGACCGTCCCCGTTGGAAGAGCGGGACTCGTCACGGTCGATTGCTCTGCGCTATTCCCTGCCTTTTCCTGCTCGCTGCTCACCCGCGCTGGGACGAGGAAAGAAAAGATACGCGGCGGCTGCAGCCAGCGCCGCGCCGACGCTGGGGCCGGCGGCGTAGATCCAGACCAGGTGCGGTGCGCCGCCGATTAGCTGCGCCGGGATCGAGCGCGCGGGATTCATCGACGCACCGCTGATCGGTCCGGCAAAGAGGCCGCATGCCGCTACCGTCAGCCCGACGGCGACCGCGGCCTGTTTGCCGACCTTCGACTCCTCTTCGGCGGTCGCCAAGATCACCAAGACCAAAAGGAACGTCAGAATTACCTCGGCGAGCGCCGCTTCCAGCTGCGTGTAGCGGGGGCCGGGATGGCTTGCACCCAGCAGCATCGTCTTCTTCCATAGCGCGAATGCGAGCGCGGCCGCCGCGAACCCGCCGGCGAACTGCGAGACCCAGTAGAGCAGCATCTGCAGCGGCGGCATCGCCTTGCGCAGCGCGAAGGCCAGCGAAACGGCAGGATCGACGTGCGCTCCTGAGAGCGTCGAGAACGCGTAAATCATCGCGATCGCGATGAACCCGCGAGCGAGCCAGCGCGAAACGTAGTCGACGCCGGTATCCGTGTAATAATCGACGTCGACGCCGATCGCGACGATCGTTATGAAGAACGTGCCTACAAACTCCGCGCATGCCTTCCGGATCAGCAGCGACGGGTTCCGATTACGACGCGTTTTGCACGTTTGACGAGCGCGGTCTAAAAAGCGCGATCGCGGCATCGTTGAACTGCGCGAGGTCGCCGGGAGCCTGGCTCGTCACCAGCAACTCGTCGGTGACGACCGCGCGATCTTCCCAGACGGCGCCCGCATTGGTTAGATCGGTCCGCAGCGAGGGGCAAGACGTCACCTTGCGGCCGCGCACGTAGTCGGTCTCGATCAAAACCCACAGCGCGTGACAGATCGCGGCGACCGGCTTGCGCCCAATCTGCATCGCGTGCACGAAGAGCACCGCCTTGTTGGAGGCTCGGAGGCTGTCCGCGCTGCGCAGGCCGCCGGGAATCAGCAGTGCGTCGAACTCGGTCGGCTTAGCGTCGGCGATCGCGACGTCGACGCGGAAAGACTCGCCCTTCTCCTCCCCGTTCCAGCTGCAGACGTTTTGCGTCTGCGGCGAGACGAGCGAGGTCGTCGCGCCGGCCGCGTGCAGCGCCTCGCGGGGAGAGGTCAACTCGATCTGTTCGAATCCGTCGTCGACGAGAATCGCGACGCGGACGCCGTGGAGCGGGCGCGGACGAACCATCTCTGGTTCATTCCCCGCGGACGGGGGTCAAACGCGGCGGCTTATCCGCCTTTGCGTTGGCGTTGCGGGGCGCGCGGGAGCGGAACGACCGGCTTGGAGAGCACCGCCACCAACTCCGCGCGGCTCTTCACGTCGAATATCTGGAACAGCTGTGCGAGCTGGTTGCGCACGGTATGCGGACTGCGACCAAGCGTCTGGGCGATCTCGGAGTTTCGCCGGCCGACACGCACGAGTTCGAGAACTTCGCGCTTCGCCGACGGAATGCGCTCGAGCGGCACCACCCGCGACGAACTCGATTCACCAATCCGGCGAGCGATCCAGCTGCGAGGCCACGGCTCGATCTTCTGGGCCGCGCGTTCGATCCAGCGCTTGTCGCGCGTTGCATCGTAGAGACCCAACGCACAGAGCGCCGCGCGCCATCCATAGTTGAAGTCTTCGAAGATCGACCAGGCTTCGGTCAGCGCGTTCTTTCCTTCCTCGCTATCGCCAAGATGCAGCCACGCAATGCCTTGCGAATAGGCCTCAAAGCCGCGGACGCGAGGGTCGGTGCCGTACGAAAGGATCGGGACGACCGACGACGACAACGACCGGAACCGCGCTAAGTATTGCTCCGCCACGGCGGGGTCTTCGTAGGCGAAGAGTTCCGCGAGAACGAGCAGCGCCGAGCGCTCTTCACCGGCGACCTCGTTCCACGAAACGCGTTGGGCGATCTCGTGCGCTTCCTGCAGCTGCTCGGCGGCAAAGGCCCGCTCGCCGGTGTTCTTTGCCAGCAACGCGCGATCGAGGAAACAGAGCACGCTCCAATGATCGGACGGAGCGAGGCGGGCGGCTTTCTTGAAACCGCCGAATGCGGCCAGCTCGTTTCCCTCGAGTTCTTCGACCGCCGCCATGAAACGCGTCACTTGAAAACGTTCGAGCTGAAGGCCCGTCGTCCACGCGAGCTCCTCGTAGGTGTGACGAACGCGTTCCGACGCATCTTGGATGGGAAGCTCGCGACACAGCAAAGCGAGCGTCAGTAAAGCGTTCGCACGAAAATATTCGTCGGGGACTTCGGCCGCGTCGATCTCGTTGAGCGCCTTCTGCAACTCCTCGACCTGCCGAAGCACCTCTCCGCGGCGCAAGGCGACCCACGAGAGCATGATGTGTGCGCGTGCACGGTTGTTGGGATCGGTCGACCTCAGTTGAACGCCGGCGGCCTCTTGCGCCTCGGCGTGTTCGTGCTGCATCCACGCAATCGCCGACTTATAATAGTAGGCCTCGTCGTAGAGGGGATCGCCGGCGGTAAGCTCGTTGATGGCTCGATTGATCAGCCGGCGGCCGGCGACGAAGTCTCGCGTGTAGCCCATCGCGGCCCCGAGCGTTACGTCACGCTCGATCCGGGCCGATGGGCTGGCACTGGCGAAATCGGAGAGCAGGCCGATAACATCGAGGTAGCGGCGCTCGCGCATAGCGAGCCGAGCCGACGCTAATAGCGCGTCCGCCGTCCTTTGTCCGCCAACCAATTCGCGACAGCGATCAAAATCGGCGGCGCGCAGAGCCCGCTCGAATTCGAAGCCGTCGAAGCTTAAGCTGTGTCTAGCGTTCGTCAGCATTTTCCCGATCTAGTTGTTAAGAGCGTAGACTATCGGCCCGGCGGCTGCCCACCAGGCCGACCTACTTCTAGGATATAGTGGTACTACCTTTGACCAAAGGACCTATTCTCGGATGCCTTCCTTAGTGAACAGACGGAGGGCCGCCACCCACTGAATCACTATTGTGATGCATCTTCTTTAGTTTCACTTGCTTCGAAGGCGGACCGCCGCCAACCGAGTCGCCAGGCTGCGCAATGCCGCCTCTCTTGGGAGGCCCACCGCCTACCGAGTCCGTGTCGTGCTGGATCCGTCCAAACGCGTGGGAGGGAGGACCGCCGCCAACGGAGTCGAGGTCGTGGTGGACTTGAATTGCTTGGCCGGTACTCGGGAGCATCGAATTGCCCTGCAGGTTGCCGGCGGCGCAGCCGCCAAGCAGCGCCGGGGCTGCGAGTACAATAACGAGCAAGATCGTACGCATCTCTCTGTTTTTCCCTTTCAGTGCCCTAAGCTGGCACAAGGAAGGCTGATAAGTAGTACGAATATACTAGTACGAAATCGCCTCCAAAGATAGATCTGCTTGGTAAACTATGCACCTGTCGTGCAAGCCTAGCGGGCGCCCGGATGGCTGTAGACACGCATAGAGGCGACGTTAACTAGGACCTCCCTCCATACATTTCTCGCCCACGAAGCCGCCCCTTTCCTCCACGAATTGCTCTTTAAAAAGGGCCTGGCTTAGAGTTTGTCCTCTCGGAACGGCCCCCGCGATCTAGGAGAATCGAGCGTTCGACGATCTCTTGGCGACGTTTCCGAACGCGGATGGCGCCACTGCGGGTTGCCCGCGAGCGTTAAGTCGTTACCAAATAGTGCCCAAGGTCGCCCGCGAATCCCCACGGAATACGCAAACGCATGCACATGCGACGTTTAGCACTGCGCACCGCAGCTCTGGCGGCATCGCTCGCCGGCCTCGCAGCGTGCGGAGCGCCCGAAATCAGCCCGGTGGCAGCTCCCGGCGCAGCCGCGCCTGATTCGATCGCGCCAAAAGCGAAAACCGGCACCGTCTACACCTGCCAGAACCAGACGCAACTCCGTTGTCTGGTCTACCAGAACGGCAAGATCAAGAAAACGCTGAGTGCCGGTCTACAAAAGCCCGCCGGTATCGTTGCCGGGGCAGACGGCCTCGTCTACATTGCCGATGAAGACGCGAAGGCGATCCTCGTCTACTCGGCCGGCTTGCAGAAGCAGATGCAGAAGCTCGCCGACGGCGCCAACGCGCCCGTCGACGTCGCGGTCTATAAAGACGAAGTTCTAGCGGCCAACGTCAAGAACGCGACGTTCTTCAAGAAAGGCGCCACGAAGCCAACCGCTACGCTCACCGCCTCCGGTATCACTAAAGCGTCGGGCGTCGCCTTCGACCCCGCGGGGAACTGCTACCTGAGCTTCGCTGCGAAGTCCGGCGCGCGGGTCGACGAGTTCAAGGGTTGCAAGGGGAAAGGGCAAGATCTCAATATCTCCCCGGGCTCGCCTTACGGAATCGCCTTCGACGGCAGTGGGAACCTCTACTACGCAACCTTCTCGGGGTCGACCAACGGCGTCTATAAATGCAGCGGCGTGAAATCGTGCAAGCTGGCCTTGAGCGGATTTCATATCCCGCAGTATCTCAACTTCGGCCCGAACTTTACCGATCTCTGGGTCACCGATCTCGGGACCTACAGCCCCGGCCTCGCCTACCTCGATGAGTTTAATGCCGCCAGCGGTAAGCAGCTTGCGGCAATTAGCGACGGCTTGAGCTTCTTTGCCCCGCCGGCCGGCGTGTCACCAGGTCCGGGCTCCCTTTAAGCCATCGTCTCGCCGCCCATGGCGGACGATTACCGATTCGTCGGCCATCGTCAGGTGGCCCCGTTCTTTTCAGAGGCGAGCTTAGTCTACTCCGCGTCGGGGATATGATGGTCGGGCGGCTGCACGTGTTCGAACCAGTAGATACCGTGTTCGGACGGAATGTCGGTAAACTTCCGAGGCGCTTGAGCAAAGTCGAACGCACCCAGGGGTGAGGCCGCGCGTCTATCGCTGGCTGCCAGGCGCCCTAAGCGGAACGTATCCTCGACGAACTTCAGTATGCTTCCGTGCTCGTATCGAGTGTGATCGACCTTTCCTTGCTTTGCGTACGGCGAGACGATCAGCATCGGAAGGCGCAGCCCGAGCCCGTCGTAGTCGGCAAGCGGCGGCGGCTTCGGATCGTACCATCCGCCGTAGTCGTCCCAAAAAATAAAGATCGCCGTCGAGTTCCAATACTTCGACTCACCGATCGCATTGACCAGAGACGCCACCCACGACGGCCCCGTCTTGCTCGCACCTCCGGCATGATCGGAGTTTTCCCAAGTCGGCGTAACCCAACTGAGCGCGCGCAGCTTACCGTGCTTCACATCGCTGAAGAAATCGGTCTGCGGCGAGATCACGTCCTTTTGCCAATCCGGCCCGAAGTAGATGTGCTTGATGTTCTGGTAGGCGCTCCAGATACCGCCGTCGCCGTACCAGAGCGTGGCGTAGTACGCCCAGGAGAGACCGGCCTTGTCCATCTCGTCGCCAATCGTTTTGTCGTCCCAGCAGATCGGTATCGGCGGCCCGTACTCCCGCTGCTTGGTGATCGTCGTGATGAAATCGCTGCCCTCACCGACGCAGCCCCACCAGCCCGTTGGATAGTTGATCCCGGAGTCGGCCTTGCCCGCGATGATGTACTGGTGGGAGATAAAGCTGCTTGCGTCGACGTTCGAGGCGTACATCTCGTCGGAGAGCACGTAGTTTTTCCCCATGTAGAAGTACGGTTTCGTTTCGTCGTGCGGGACGTAGCTGTAGGCCGGATTGGGGTGCGGGCACTTCGGTTCGGCGCGATGTCCGCACCCCGCGTACTCGTTATTGAAGCCGTCCATCTTGCAGCCCGTACCGGGATAGCTGCCCGTTCCGTCACAGGCGGCGAGAAACCCGGCGAAGCTGTGATCGATATCCCACACCGTTTCGAGACCGATCGGCCCGAGCTCGATCTTCTTCCCGTGCGTGTCGTAGCCGTATGACACGGTGTGCGCGCCGGGAAATCCGTAGAACAAGTTGTTGAAGCTTCGGTTCTCCTGAATGATGATCACGATATGCTTGATCTTGCCGCCGGACGCATCGCGATGCGATTGGAGCGACGACTCGGAGAGAGCCGGCAGAGTCGGGCCGGCCGGGCCGGCGCGACCGCCGCACGCGGCGAGGACGCACGCGACGATCGTGACCGGCAGTAGGCGAAGCATGGCTGAAATAGGCATTGACGCTTTCTTTAGTCGCTGTCGGGAGCGCGATAGTCCGCAGGTTGATGCATGAACCAGTTGATGTCGTGCTCCGAAGGTATTTTCTGGAACTTCCGCGCAGGCTGGTTGAAGTTGAAAGCACCAGCCGGGGAGTTCGCGCGTGTGTCGCTCCGCGCGAGACGCGGCAAGCCGAACGTATCTTCGACGAACTTCAGGATGCTGCCGTGCTCGAAGTGCGTGTGGTCGATTTTCCCTTTCTTTGCGTAGGCCGAGACGATCAGCATCGGAAGGCGCAGGCCGAGCCCGTCGTAGTCGACCTTCTTCGGCGCCTCTGGATCGAACCAGCCGCCGTAGTCATCCCAGAAGATGAAGATCGCGGTGTTATTCCAGTACTGCGACTGGCCGATCGCATTGACTAGGGAAGCGACCCACGCGGGACCCGTCTTCCCGCCGCACCCCGCGTGATCGGAGTTTGCGCAGGTCGGCGTAACCCAGCTCAGGGCGCGCAGCTTACCGTTCTGCACGTCGTTAAAGAAGTTCGTCTGCGGCGAGATGACGTCTTTGCTCCAGTCGGGTCCGTTGTAGATATGATTGATGTTCTGGTAGGCGCTCCAGATGCCGCCGTCACCATACCACGTCGACGCGTAGTAGGCCCACGAGAGCCCGGCGTTATCCATCTCGTCACCCAGGGTTTGGTTATCCCAGCACATGGGGATGTTCGAACCGTACTGGCGCTCTTGCGTCAGCGTGCCGATCTGATCCCCGTACTTGACGCCGGGGCAACCCCAGTCGTTCGAGGGATAGTTCACCCCGGAACTCGCTTGGCCCGCAATGATGTACTGGTGCGAGATGAAGCTGCTCGCATCGACATTGGACGCGAACATCTCGTCGGCGAGAACGTAGTGTTTGCCCAGAAAGAAATAGGGCTTCGTTTCGCTTTGCGGGACGTAGCTGTAGGGGGGATTTGCGTTGGGACAGCTGCCTCCGCAGCCGACGTACTCGTTATCGAAGCCGTTCATCCGACAACCCGTGCCGGGATAGCTTCCCGTGCCGTTGCAAGCCTGTAGGAACGAGCCGAAGCTGTGATCGATATCCCAGGTGGTCTCCAGGCCGATCGGCTGAAGCTGGATCTTGTTTCCGTGCTCGTCGTAACCGAACTTGGCGGTGTGAGCCCCCGGGAAGCCGTAGAAGAGATTGTTAAAGCTGCGGTTTTCTTGAACGATAATGACGATGTGCTGGATTTTGCCGCTCGACGGCGCGCGGTGGCCCTTGACCACGAGATTTTGGAGCGAGACGCCGGGAAGCGCCGGGCTTCCACTGCTGCCGCCGCTGCACGCGCAAAGCGCGAGAGCGACGGCCGCGGCCGGCGCGAACCGGATCGTGATGGGGATTCGCATCAACCTTCTCCTTTTTCTTTATTCGCCGTCGACCGGACGCCGGTCGATCGGCCGGTGTTTGAAGTAGTCGATCCCGTGCACCGACGGCACGGCCTCGAATTCACGAGCGGGTTTGCAGATGAGGGTGATGTTCTGATACGCGCTATAGAATCCGCCGTCGCCGAGGCTCTGGCTGCCCGGCAACACAACCATCACTCGCTATCGGGGATCCGAAGATCGAGCGGTTGGTGCTTGAAGTACTCTATTCCGTGCTCCGCCGGAACGGGCACGAACTTGCGGGGCGGTTGATTGAAGTCGAAAGCGTCCTCTTCGGGCGAGCTTGCGCGCTTATCGCTGGCGGCCAACCGCGCCAGGCCGAAGCTATCCTCGACGAACTTCAAGATGCTTCCGTGTTCGTAGTGGACGTGAGAAACGTGGCCGTCCTTGGCGTACGGTGAGACGATCAGCAGCGGAATCCGCAGCCCCAACCCGTCGTAATCTTTAAATGCCGGCGCCTTGGGGTCGTACCAGCCGCCGTAGTCGTCCCAGAAAATAAAGATCGCCGACGAGTCCCAATACTTCGATTTGCCGACGGCGTTGACGAGCGAGGCCACCCACGAGGGACCGGTCTTGCTGTCGCAGCCGGCGTGGTCGGAGTTGGCGCAAGTCGGGGTGATCCAGCTCAAATTCCGCAGCCTTCCTTGCGAGACGTCGTCGAAGAACTTGGTCTGCGGCGAAATGACGTCTTTGCGCCAGTCGGGACCGTTATAGATGTGATTGATGTTCTGATAGGCGCTCCAGAGGTCGCCGTCCGAATCGATCGCGGAAGCATAAAACGCCCAGGAGAGCCCGGCATCATCCATTTCATCGCCGATCGTCGTCGTGTCCCAGCACACCGGGATATACGGACCGAACTGGCGCTGCTTGGTGACGGTCTGGATATAGTCGTCGCCGCCGCCGGAGCAGCCCCACTGATAGTACGGATAGTTCACCGCCGATTCCGATTGAGCGGCAATGATGTACTGGTGCGAGATGAAGCTGCTGGCGTCGAAGTTCGAGGCGTACATCTGGTCGGCGAGCACGTAGTGGTCCCCGAGAAAAAAATAAGGCCTGGTTTGGTCGTGCGGCACGTAACTGTACGGCGGATTTTGGTTCGGGCAGCGCGGCTCGCTGCGGTTGTGCCCGCAGTAATAGTCTTCCTTGTTGAAGCCGTTCATCCGACAATCCGTGCCCGGATAGTTCCCCGTTCCGTTGCAGGCCGCATAGAACGAATACGAACTGTGATCGAGATCCCACTTCGTGTCGAGCCCGACGGGTTGGAGCTCGATCTTCTCGTTCTTCGAGTTGTACCCGTACGCCGTCGTGTCGGCCCCGGGAAAGCCGTAGAAAAGGTTGTTCAAGCTGCGGTTCTCTTGAACGATGACGATGACGTGGCGAATCTTCGCGCTCGCCGCGTGACCCCCGACGGCGTTGACGAAGGCGCGGGCACCGGACTGCGACGGAGCAAAGGAACCGCTGCCGCAGGCCGCGAGAAGTGGCACGACGAGCGCGCCGAGGTGCCGGCATCGCGTCACGTCCTACCGCGCATCGGATCTATGGCGGCTCGTTATCTGCTGCTTGGCCACAAAACTCGCAGGAAGTACCCCGAGACGCAAGATCATGACGTGCGTTAACTTTCAGGAAGATGAAAGCGCATGCGCACGTTTGTCCCGCGTGCGGTATCGATTCGAATCTGCGGCGTGACCGCGCGAATGATTCGCAGGCCAAATCCTCGGCCGGCAAGCCGTTCGCGCTCGATGAACGAGCCGCGATCGCAGACGTCGACGGCGAGCTTTCCGCGAGCGATCCGGGCGTGCAGTTCGACATAGGAAGCAGGCCCGGCATTCCCTTGGTACGCGTGCTCAACCGCGTTGGCCAGTGCTTCGCCCGCTGCGGTCGTAACGTCGTCGACGCAATCGCCACCCAAGCCGATCGCTTCGAGAAACGCGCGCAAGGCGTGGCGGATCGGCGCAACGCAACGCGATTGCGCGGGACACCGCAGACGAAGCTGCGACGCGGAGTTCACGGATTCATGCGCTCGTTCAGGTAGGCAAGGGCATCGTGGGGATCCTCGAATATCGCAAACGCCCCAGCGAGCCCCGCGTACTGAACGAGCCTCGAGAACTGACGGGTTCGTATTACGACCGCGAGCGGTATCCGATCGCGTTGCGCCGTAACGCAAAAACGAAGCAGTTCGGTTAGCGCCGTCGAATCGGCGTAGGTCACCTCGGAGAGGTCGACGAGCACCGCGCGCGCACCCTCCGGTAGAGTAAACGCATCGCGGATCTCGCGCTTGCGGCTGATCTCGAGTTCGCCGCCGAGCCGAACCGTCTCGATCGCGCCGCTCACGCGACCCTCCCAACGCTCGAACCGGAATCCTCGCCGAAGCGGATCGTCAAAATCGCGACGTCGTCGACGATTCTCCGGTTTGAAAATATCGAGGCGGAGATCATCGCTGCCGCGTTGTGCGCGGGCCAAGCGGCGGCCGCTTCTACCGCCTGCAGCAGCAAGGCCTCGCCTTCCACGACGTTGTGCGAATGCTCGATGGCCCCGTCGGTATAGAGCACGAGCATCGCGCCGGGAACGCTCACGATGCGATGGCTTCGATAGTTGGCATCGCCCATGACCCCGAGCGGCAGCGAACCAAAATCAAGCATTCGAGGCTTGCATCCCGGTTCCAGGAGGACGGGCGGCGGATGCCCGGCGGTCGCGTAGACGAACTCGCAATTGCGGGAGTCGACGATGCCGGCGACGGCGGTAATCAGCGGAGAGGCTCGGCTGAAGAGATCGGAGTTCGCTCGTTCGAGGATGGCCCCGGGATTGGGATCGACCAGTGCACAGGAGACCAAAAGGTGACGCGCTCGGTTCATCGCGACCGCCGCATCGATCCCATGCCCGGTAACGTCGCCGATCGTGAGCAGCACGCGGTGCTCGGTGAGCTCGAGAACGTCGTACCAGTCGCCGCCGACCCTCGCCTCCTCGGCAGCGGGCAGATAGGTTGCACTGAAGAGAACCTTTGCCATCTGCGGCAAGAGGTTCTGCGTAAAGGCGCCCTGGAGGGTATCGGCAATACGCTTCTCGGCCTCATACGCCGAACGACTTTCAGCGGCGCGCCGGCGCTCCTCTTCCGCCCGCGCTCGAGTTCGCTCGAGTCGCGCAGCCAGCCGGTACTGTTGAACCGTAAAGAGCGTAGCAGCAACGATCACCGCCGCGACCGCCCCAATCGCGAACAGAGTAACGCCGTAAATCGCCTGCTGCGCCCGGCGTTGCGCCTGATTCGCGCGAGCCGCCAACGAATTTTCGACGACCTCCAAATCGCTGCGGAAGCGATCGACGAGCCGTTTTCCGTGCAGCTGGACCTTGGCGGGGACGCGCTTGAAGGTGATGATCGGGTAGGCGACTTGCGCGACCCATCGCCGGTTCGTCTGGGCGGCGTCATCGAGCACGGCGCGGGTAGTGGGCATCTTGAGATCGGTCAGCATTCGCCGAAGCCGCGCGAACGTGCGCGGCAGTTCGGCTCGCGCAACGTAGTACGGCTGCAGCAAGGTGCGCTGGCGCACCACGGCATAGCCTCGGACGCCGGTCTCCTCATCGAGTTGCCGGCTGATCGTGCGGGCCACCAAGAAGCGCGCGGTGCGGACGTCGCTCGCTCCGCTGAAGGCCTCTTCGATCGTCCTGCTGACCTGGCGCCCGGCGACGACCAGCACGATCGCCACGAGCGCGAGAAAGACGAGCGTCAGAACCAGCGGAATGTAGATTCGGCGCGTCATGCGATCAGTGCCCGAGGTGCCAGCCGTGCTGCTCGCAGCGATACGGTTTCAACCCGGTCGAGGTGTTTGGGATCGCGCGCTCGGCCGCCTTTTTCGTCTCGAAGGACGTCTTCGGCGCTCCGTTGCGCTTATAGCACGAGCGCGGGCCGCCGGTCTTTCTCACTCCTCGCCGTCGAAATAGTCGATCGCCTCAGAGCGCAGAATGCGCCGTTCGGGCATGCCGACGCCCCATTTGTTGCTGTCCGGGTAGTAGGACGACTCGCCGATGGGATTGTCGGCGACGACGTACATCACCAGCGGCTCGGCACCGTCATTGAAAAACTGGTGCGGCTCTCTTGGGAGAAAAAGGCAGGCATCCCCCGCTTCGACGCGCTCGGTTCCATCTTTGTGGCGCACCGTGCCGCTGCCGGAGATCACGTGATAGAACTCCCACTGCGCGCTGTGCGAATGATAGGGATACGGCGCCTTGCCGGCCGGGATGCGCAGGATTTCGACGTCGAACGGATGGCGCTCGAGCAGATCGGTAGAGTCGCGCTTGCGCCCGAGCGCCTCGGAGACTTGGATGCCTTCGCCGGCCATCGTGCCTTTGGGGGAGGCCCAAGTGACGGCATCGAGCCGGTTCGTATTCACCTTGCGCATACGGCCTTTCATTGAAAGCTGTGAACGGAGACGTGCTTGGTGACGCCTTCGTCGTCGAAGCTCCAGATTCTCTTGGCGAGCACGTCGACGCAGCCGCTCTCCTTCTGCAGCGTGCCTTCAACGATGAGGGTCGAGGAAGAGCGGATCGGCCGGCGGTACGCGTCGTAGACGTCCGGCCGGACGATGACGTTGACCACGCCGGTCTCATCTTCGAGCGTGAGAAAAACGAAGCCCTTAGCGGTGCCCGGCCGCTGGCGAGTGACTACCAGGCCGCCGACCCGGCATCGTGCGTTGCGGGACAGCGACGGCAGCCGGGCGGCGAGCGTGACCCGCTGTGAGTTGAGGAATTCGCGGAAGTGCTCCATCGCCTGTCCCGTGGGCGTCACCCCCGTAGACCATAGGTCGAAGGCCGTGCGTTTCTTTGCGGCCAGCGGCTTCAAGGCAGCCGCGGGCTCGTCGACGTCCATTAGCGCGCCGAGTTCGCCGCGTGCCTCGCGCTCGTCGAGACCACGCAGCGCCCACATCGCGTCACGCCGCGCCGGATACCACGGCGCAAAAGCGCCGGCAATCGCCAGATTCTCCAACGCTTCCCGTTCGAGCTGCGTGCGCTGCGCGAACTCGAGCACGCCGGCAAACGGGCCGCGCGCAACGGCGCCTTCGAGACGTTGGCGCTGCGCCTCGCCCAGACCACGGACGAGATGGAATCCTAAGCGCAGCGCGCCCTCATGCTCCACGTACGACCAGTACTCGCTCGCATTGACTTCGATCGAGCGGATCGTCACGCCGTGCCGGCGCGCGTCGTTAACGAGCACCTCGGTCGAGTAAAAGCCCATCGGCTGAACGTTGAGAATCGCCGCCGCGAAGATTGCCGGGAGGTGGCACTTGACGTATGCCGAGGCGTAGGCCAGCAGGGCGAAGCTCGCCGCGTGAGATTCGGGAAAACCATAATCGGCAAAACCTTCGAGCATATGAAAAAGCTGCTCGGCGGCGGCGCGATCGATGCCGTTGCGGATCATGCCGTCGACGAGCCGCACGCGCATCGCTTCCATCCGGTCGCGCGAGCGTTTGTGACCCATCGCGCGGCGCAGCTCGTCGGCCTCGCCGCCCGAGAAGCCGGCCGCTTCGATGGCCAAGCGCATCCCCTGCTCTTGAAAGAGCGGCACGCCGAGGGTTCGTTTCAGCACCGGCTCGAGCTTGGGATGCGGATAGGTGACCGGCTCGAGACCCGAGCGGCGGCGCAGGAACGGATGGATCATCTGCCCTTGAATCGGCCCGGGGCGAATGATCGCGACCTGCATGACGATGTCATAGAAGCAGCTCGGCTTCATTCTCGGCAGCATCGATTGCTGGGCTCGCGACTCGATTTGAAATACGCCGATCGTATCGGCACGCTGCATCATCGCGTAGGTCTCCCCGTCGTCGGCGGGGATCGTGTGCAGCGCAAGATCGGGCGGCACGCCAGGCGGCAGGCACGCATCGCCGCGCGCGTGACAGCGCCCGTAGAGTGAGAACGCCTCGCGCAAAAGCGAGAGCATCCCCAAGCCGAGCAGGTCGATCTTTATCAGCCCAAGTTCTTGGAGATCGTCTTTGTCCCATTGAACGACGGTGCGATCGCGCATCGTCGCCCATTCGACCGGCGCGACGCAGACGAGCGGATCGCGCGTGATCAGCATGCCGCCGGAATGGATCCCCAGGTGGCGGGGAAAGTTGGCGATGCGGCGGCAGATGGTGAAGAGCAGATCCGGCCCGGCCTCTTCGGGCAGCTGCTCGCGCACGTCGTATTCTTTCGCGATGAGATCGACTTGCTCGAGCGATAATCCCACGGCTTTGCCCACGTCGCGAATCGCCGAGCGCGTGCGGTAGGTAATCACCTCGGCGACCATCGCCGCGTTCGCGCGGCCGTAGCGGTCGTAGACGTATTGAATGACCTTCTCCCGGTCCTGATGGGCGAAGTCGATGTCGATATCGGGAATCTCGCGGCGCTCCTCGGACATGAAGCGTTCGAAAAGCAAGTTCATCTCGACCGGATCGACGGCGGTTATGCCCAGCGAATAGCAGACCGCCGAGTTTGCCGCCGAGCCGCGCCCCTGGCAGAGCACGCCAAGCTCGACTGCCGCGCGCACGATATCCCAGACGATCAGGAAGTATCCGGCGAGATTCATCTTGGCGATCAGGCCGAGCTCGTACTCGAGCTGCCGTTCGACCTTGTCGCTCAACGGCATCGCGTAGCGGCGTGCCGCGCCCTCGTAGACGAGCTTACGCAGATGGCTCTGCGGCGAACTTCCCGGCGGTACTTCGAAGTGGGGGAATTGTCCCGCCAAGCGTTCGAGCCGGAACGCGCAGCGCGAGGCGATTGCACGGCTGCACTCGATGGCCTCGGGATACTCGGCGAAGAGGCGGCGCATCGCGGCGGGCGGCTTGAGATAGAACTCGGCGTTCGGGCGCAGACGATTGCCGGCTCGCGCCGCCTGCATCGTTTCGCCTTCGCGAACGCAGGAGAGCACGTCGGCGATCAGCGCGTCCTCGCCGGTTGCATAGACCACCGCGTTGGTCGCGACGTACGGTAAGCGGCAGTGCTCCGCGATGCGCACCAGCTGCAGATTGCGCTGCGTCTCTTCCGGCGTCAAGTGCTGTTGGAGCTCGAGATAGAAACTCCGCTCGAATATCGACGCGAGCCGCTGGGCCTCGCGTGCCGCCGCGCGCACGCCCTCTTGCCGCAGCGCACGCTCGACGCGCCCGAGCGGGCCGCCGGAGAGTGCGATCAGCCCTTCGTTACGCTCTTGCAGATCCTCTACGCGCAAACGCGCGTCGCCTTTGCTTCCACGCATTTGCGCCGCCGAGATCAAGCGGCAGAGGTTCGCGTATCCGCGCTCGTTCTCGACCAGGAGCACGAGATGCGCGCCATCCTCGAAGGTCAGCTCGCTGCCGACGATGGCGGCAACGTGCTGCCGCCGCGCGTGCGCGCCGAACCGTACCGCACCGTAGAGCCCGTCGCGATCGGTCAACGCAATCGCGTCCAAACCGGTCTCGGAGGCGCGTTCGATCAGATCCTCGGGGTGTGACCCGCCTTGCAGAAAACTAAAGTTCGACCAGGTATGGAGTTCTGCGTATCCTCGTTGCTTTAGCTCGGGCATGGGTGGGAGCGCGAGACCCGATGGGTTCGGGGACGCTCGCTTTTCCGCGTCCTGCGGAAAAGCTGCTCGCCTCGTCGTCGCTCCCGGCATCCTGCCTCCGCTCCTCCCTTCACACGCCCCTCACCCATCGGGTCTCACGCTCCCACCCATATCTCGTCCATTTCGCCGAACAACGCATATGTGTGAAGCGAGATGAAACCGCAATTCCGATAGCTCTTCACCGAGTTTGCCCGCAGCCGAACTATTGCACGAACCAGCAATTCTGTTCTCCCCGCCATTGCATCATAAAAAATTTGAGTGGTTGGCACGGCTACCATAAGTCAAAGCCGAAAACACCGCGCAGGTAAATAATGCTTCCTCCCGACATCGCAACGTTATCAAATGCACGAGCGGGTTCGGGAGTATGCGATGAGAAGGATCGTTGCCGATTCTCCGAGAGCGCGCGACCCAATGGGTTCGGGGACGC
>DASXFZ010000030.1 GCA_036489315.1 Candidatus Cybelea sp. | reverse complement strand
GCACCGTAGGCGACGAAGAACAGCGCTTCCATTGAGATGCGAAATCCGAAGTTAGCTCCCGAATAGTCCACAGTACCCTCCGAGTTGGGCGTCGCGACCGAGACGTACGTCAAGGGATCGAAACGAGAGATGACCCAGGCGACGTCGTGGATGAAGAGCGCCACGACGTTGGACGCGGGCACAAGCGTCAGCAGTCCGACGAAGAGCAGGCCGAGCGGGATGAGCCCGAGCAGCGCCCCATAGGCGCGCGGCAGCCACGTCGTTGCCGCGCAGAGCATCGCGTACCATGCCAGCGGACAGGCAATGCCCATCAGAATGGCGCGGGTATTGACGCCGCTAAAATCCAGCCGCGGCGTCTCGAAGAGGAGCTGGCACAGATAGAACGCCGCCACGGTCATCACGGAAGCCGCGAGGATCCCGACGACGTCAACGCCGATTGCGCCTAACGCATAACGCAGGCGCGAGATCGGCTTGGTCAGCGTCAGCTCGAGGTGTCCGTTGATCTCGCGCGCGAGCGGCGCAGCAAGAATCGTCGCCACGATCAGCGCGAAGAGATCCGCGATGGCCATGTAGTAGAGCATCGGGACGGCACCGTTGGTATCGATGATCGTCGTCGTCATCGTTCCGTGGCGCGATTCGACCACGTGAATGCTGCCCACGCTCACGTTGCTCTTCTCTTTGTGCGCCCGGCTCGACGGCTCGGTAATCTCGATGTGCGTTCCGGCGTTCCCGTGATCGTCGATGATCGCGTGCATCTGCTCGCCCGGATTATCGAGGATCATACGCTTCGTACCGTCGGGAAGCGTCACGTTGCTTTCGTGCGTTCCAGGGTCGAGCGAGATATGGTGTACCCACTGTGCGGGCGACATGTAGCGGGCGACGGAGACGCGCAGCACGACCGCCAGTGCGACCAAAATGACCAGAATAATGGCCAACACCTTGAGGCAGTTGCGGACCCGCAGCCATTCGATGTACGTCATGACGATTGTTCTTTCGTAACGATGTCCGTGGTCGCGGTCACGGGCGACACGGCATACAGGAAGATGTCCTCGAGATTGAGATCGAGCGCGCGAATACCGCTGGCGCCCGATGCGGAGAGGCGGCCGGCGATCTCGTCGGCGCCCGAGGTCACGAGCAATCGCACGATCCGCTCCGTACGATCGACGCGCGAGACGCGCGGGTCGTTCGCAATGCCGTCGAGCGAGAAGGCGACGTCCGGGAAAATTCCCTCGACGATTTTGCGATCCGCCTTGAGGTCGTCGACGAGTCCGGAAAGGATCACCTTACCGCGATCGATGATGGCAATCATTTCGGCGGCTCGCTCGACTTGACCGATTTGGTGCGAAGAAAAAATGACCGAATTGCCTTTGGCGGCTTCGTTAATGATCAGGCTCAGTACGTGGCGCTGGTTGACCGGATCGAGACCGCCCGTCGGTTCGTCGAGGACCAGAATCTCGGCGTTTCGCGCGAACGCACAGGCGACCATGACCGCCGTGCGCATTCCTTTCGAAAGGGCCGACACGCGCTTGCGGTGGTCGACGCCGAACTGTGAGAGCAGCTCGCGGGCGCGTGCCGGGTCGAACGCCTTGAACGCTCGCCGGTTCATCTCGACGTGTTCGTCGACGGTCAGCCAATCGTAGAGAACGTTGCGTTCCGGAACGTACGCGATCCGCTCGAAACTCTCGGGAGCCAACGGCTTTCCGTCGTAGAGAATCTCCCCGCTCGACGGGCGCGCGAGCCCGAGCATGCACTTGAACGTCGTGGTTTTGCCGGCGCCGTTGGGGCCGAGCAGCCCGAACACGCTGGCGCTTGGAACCTCGAGCGAAAGACCGTCCACTGCAGGCGTCGAGCCGTAGATCTTGCGCAGGTTCGAAATCTTGATACTGCTCATTGACTATCGCCTTTCGGGAGCTGGGAGAACCAGCGTTCCAACGCAGCTTCGAAGATCGCTCGCACCTCGTCGCGGTCGAGTCCGACCGCTTTGGCCTCGCGCAGGGCCAGCTCGATTGCGTCCCGCCCGATCTCGACGGCGACTCTCGGCGAGGCTTCGACTTCGTCGGTGCGAACGAACGATCCGCGCCCTGTTGCCGTCTCGATGACCGCTTCCCGCTCGAGTTCGCGGTACGCACGGGCTACGGTATTCGGGTTGACCGTCAGATCGATCGCCAGCTGTTTGACCGTCGGCAGCTGCTCGCCGGCCCTCAAAACCCCGAGCGCGACAGATCGCTTGACTTGCTCGATGATTTGGAGGTAGATCGGCACGCCGCTGCGTGGGTCTACCGTTAGAACGGCGGGCATCTCCGAGACCTTAAAACTTCGGTCCCCAGCCCGGGAACAGAGCGTCGGGCCGGCGGTCGGGCAGCCGAACCGGGGTGCGGGATTCGCGCGGCATCTGGGTGTCGGAGGTGTAGGTGGAGATCATTTTTGCTTCCCTTTCATATCGTACCAGTCAACTATTGTACTAGTACACTAGTACAATAGTTGAATAGCATGATTCTGTCAACCCGGCGCTACGAAATTTTCTCGGGTACGAAGACCTGCAGTGCCTTGGGCAGGAGCATGAACTCGGCGGGGGTTCGCCCGGCGGGTTCGCCATCGGCCGTGATGCGGTGCGGCCGGCGGGTGAGGATCGAGAAGCTCGCCGAGCGGTAGACGCGCAGCCCGGCACCCGAATCCCAGTGATGCGCGAGGATCGCGCGCAGGGCGCTCCAAAGCGGCAGCAGTCCCTGCGCCTCGATCGCATAGAGGTCGAGTCGGCCGTCGTCGATCGCTGCGTCCTGGGCGGTAATGAAGCCCCCGAAGCGATGACTGTTGGCCACCGTCAGCTGGAAGGTGCGCACCTCCACGCTGCCGCCCTCGTACTCGATTCGAGCGCGGAACGGGCGCAAGTAACGGAAGGCCGCCAGCGCGCTCGCGGCGACCGCCCAAAAGCCGAAGCGTTGCTTATCGGCCGGCCGCTGCAAGCGGGTCAGGCGGCTCGAGAGACCGACGCTCGCCTCGTTGACATAGTACGCTCCGTTTACGGTGGCGACATCGATCCGCCGAGTGTTGCCCGCGGCGATCGTCCGGCAAGCGCCCTCGACGTCGAGCGGGATATCCAACGTGCGGGCGAGCTCGTTGAAGGTGCCGAGCGGGATCAGGCCGACCGGGACATCCAGCCGCAACGCCCGCGCCACGTGCCGGGCGAGCGTCCCGTCTCCGCCGCCGACAACGACGGCATCGACGCTTCCCGGCGAGTGCGGCGCGGCGATCTCGATCCCTTGGGCCTGCAGCGCGCGACGGACGTCGCCGGCGAGCTGCTTACCCCGGCGGGATTGCGGATTGACGAAGAGCAGCACGCGCATCTTTGGGGCGCCTTGCGCTACGGGCCGCGCCGTACCGAGATAAAAAGCGCCGCCAGCGCATTCCATGCGGCGATCGCGCCGAGTACGAGCGTGCCTCCGATCATCGTGACGTAGCCGAGAAAGATGCCGGTTTGGGTCAAGGGATCGACGTAACCGACGGCCTTTTCCGAAGCACTCAAGTTCGCGTAGACCCCATGAAAGACGAACCAGACGACGGCAGCGGCCGGCGCCGTGAGCGCGGCGATCGTCAGATGGCGGTTGCGCTGGTCGCGATTCATTCGAGGACGGCGCTTCGGCGCCACGTACCGAAGAGACTCCAACGATGCACTCTACGAAGGGGCGTCTGCGCCCGCATAATCCCATGCCCGAGTCCCCCTATGAGGTGCTCGCACTATTCACGGGCGCGATGGTCGGCGCGTCGCTGCTCATCATGTCGACCGGCGCGCTGCTGCCCTGCTTCAACTTGGCCTTGCATCTCTCGCAGGCGCAAATGGGCTGGCTCCTTTCTATCCAGTTCATCGGATCGGTCGCGATGACGTCGGTCGCCGGGGCGTTGACCGACCGCTTCGGCGACAGGGCGGTCGTCCTGGGGAGCGGCGCGATCATGGGCGTCGCGTTGATCGCCGCTTCGGCCGTACAAAGCTACGGCTGGCTCCTATCCTGGCTGCTCGTGTACGGCATCGGCTATGCAGCCGTGACGCCCGCCGGCAGCCATGCGATCATCTATTTTTTCAAGAAGTCCGACCGCGGCTTCGCGATGGGGGTGCGCCAGTGCGGCGTGCCGATTGCGGGCGTCATCGGCTCGCTGCTGCTGCCGGCGATCGCGCTGCGTTTCGATTACCGTTATGCGCTCGTGACTGCGGGCATTTTCACGCTCGTCGCGTGTTCGATTGCCTCCCGCCTCTACCGCGAGCCGGTCCAACTCGAAGGCCAACGCGTTTCGCTGCGTACGATGCTGGTCGAAATGGTGATCATCGCGCGAGAACCGCGCTTGATTTTGTTGACACTCACCTCGATGGTGCTGATATGCGGGCAGCTCGCACTGATGGGATTCCTAACGCTCACCCTCGTCCATCGCGCCGGCTACGCGCTCGGCTTGGCGCTTGCAATCTTCACGCTCTCGCAGGTGGCTGCCATCTTCGGCCGCCTTGCGTGGGGGTGGATCAGCGATCACGTCTTTGCCGGAAGCCGTACGCTGCCCCTAGCAACGAACTGCATTCTCGTCGCGCTCGTCGCCCTTGGAGTTGCGTCGATCGATGCCGGCACGCCTCCGTGGATCGCGGTGCTGCTCGCGCTCGCCCTCGGCTTTACCGCCGAGGGGTGGATCGGCGTGAGCGTAATCCGCTTTGCGGAGATCGGCGGCGAGGAGCACGCCGGCAGCGCCCTCGGCGTGGGATTAACCTGGACGCTGTTGGCGGCTTTCGCGACGCCCGCGCTCTTTGGAGCCCTCGCCCAGGTCCAAGGATACGACGTCGCGTGGCGCGCCCTTGGCCTGCTCGTTGCGTTCGGCGTCGTACCCGCGCTGCTCGCCGGCCGCGCCGCTGCCGCGCTGAAAATATAAGCCGGTCGAGCGCGCCAAAAAAATCAAAAAAAATTTGCCCAGAAAGGGACTCGAACCCCCACGATGTTGCCACCACTGGTACCTGAAACCAGCGCGTCTACCAATTCCGCCATCTGGGCGCGGGCAACTCGATTCGCGCAGGGGAGCGCGGCGCCCCGCTTCGCCGAAACCCCGAGGCTGCGACCATGGTCTTGGGGGAACCGGTATGGCACTCCCACTCATCTCGATCTCGGACGCACCGAGCGCCGATCCCTATTCGCTCGCGGTCACGGCTGCCGCCGAACGTGTCAGCCCGGCGGTCGTTTGCATCGAGGTTCGCAACGGCCGGCACGGCGGTAACGGCAGCGGCTTCATTTTCACGCCCGACGGCTTCATCATTACCAACAGCCACGTCGTCCACGAGGCGCAGCGGATCAAGGTTGCGCTGCTGGACGGACGCGAGTTGGACGCATCGCCGATTGGCGACGATCCGCACTCAGACCTCGCCGTGCTGCGAGTCGATGCACCCGGTCTCACGCACGCGACCCTCGGCGACTCGAGCGAGTTACGGCCCGGCCAACTCGCCGTAGCGGTCGGTAATCCGTACGGCCTCGCATATACCGTGACGGCCGGCGTCGTCAGCGCGCTCGGCCGGTCGCTGCGTTCCCAGTCGGGTCGCCTGATGGATAACATCGTTCAAACCGACGCCGCCCTCAATCCCGGAAACTCCGGTGGTCCGCTCGTAAACTCCGCCGGCGAAGTGATCGGCGTCAACACGGCCGTGCTTCCCGGTCAAGGGCTCTGTTTTGCAATCGCGATCAACACGGCCAAGCACATTGCCGGATTGCTGATGCGCGACGGACGCGTACGACGGGGTTATCTCGGCATCGCTGCGCAGGACGTCGTGCTGGCACCGGCCTTCGCGCGGCGTCTGCGTTTGCCGGATCGGCGCGCGATCGTCGTCGACTCCGTGGAACCGGGGAGCCCCGCCGATACCGCGGGCGTGCGCGGCGGCGACGTCGTGCTCTCGTTCGAGGGAGAGGCGCTGCGGGGAGTCGACGAGCTGCATCGAGTGATGACGAGCGTCGATTTGAGCCGGCCGTACAAGGTCGAGCTCTTGCGGCGCGGCGAGCGCCTGTCGCGAATCGTCTTGCCGGTAGAGTCGCCCGCATAGCCGTCGAATAGCCGCCCGACATGGTTCGCAAACTGTTGCCGATTCTCGGCGTGACGTTTATCGATATCGTCGGTTTCAGCATGCTGATCCCGATGATGCCGTACTTCGTGACGCACTTCGGCGCCTCCGCATTCGTCGTCGGTTTGCTCTTTGCCACATTTTCGCTCTGCCAGTTTCTCTCCGCTCCGCTGTGGGGGATCATTTCCGACCGGCTCGGGCGAAAGACCGTCTTGATCGTCAGCCAAATCGGCGCGACGATCGGCTGGGCGATGCTGGGGCTCGCACCAAACATAGCGGTCGCGCTGTCCTTAGCGCCGATCGCGGTGGTCTTCGCCGCACGCATCCTCGAAGGCGTCTCCGGCGGAAACATCAGCATCACGCAAGCCTACGTCGCCGATCTGGTCGAGTCAAAAGACCGTGCGCGCGCCTTCGGTTTGATCGGCGCGATGTTCGCTGCGGGGATGGTCTTCGGTCCCGCGGGCGGCGGCCTTCTGTATGCGCGCTACGGCTTTGCGGTACCGTTCCTCGTTGCGGCCGGACTGCAGTTTCTCACGCTCCTGCTCACGATCGTGATGCTCCCGGAGTCCCGCGCGCGCCCGGACGGAGAGGACCGATTGTCGGTCCAATCGCTGGTCGAATGCTTCGGCAAGCCGCGCTTGGCCCGCGTTCTCTGGCAGAAGCTCGCTGTTGCGCTCGCGCTCTACGGCTGGTTCGGCGTCTTTGCGCTCTACCTCCAGCGTCAGGTCGGCTTTTCACTGGCGAAAACCGATTATTTCTTCTCGGTATTTGCCGTATTCAACGTCTTCATGAACGTCGTCATGGTGCGGCGCGTCTCCGCACAACTGGGCGATCGGCGAATGTCGAATCTCGGTCTCGCCTCGCTGGTCGCAGGATTCGCGCTCGTCCCCTTCGTGCACGAGATCGTGGTGCTCTCGGCCACGATGCTGCTCTTCTCGTTTGGTATGGCGCTCACGAACACGGGCATCACCGCGCTGATCAGCAACACCGCCTCGGATCGCGAGCAAGGGATGGTGCTCGGTGCGAGTTCTTCGCTCGACTCGCTCTCGGGAATCATTGCTCCGCCGATCTCCACCGGTCTGCTCTCAGGCTACGGTCCCCGCGTTGCCGGCGTCGAGTCACTGCTCATGGCGGCGGTCGCCTGGGCGATGGGCCTGCGCGCCGGCATCGGAGCAGAGACCGATGCCGGCAAACCCGCCGACGCGCTGCCGGGGCGCTGAGCGCCCGTCGGGAGCCTAGGCGGCGGTCTTCTTCCGGCGCTTGGCCGCCGGTTTTTCGCCTCCCGCGCCACGGCGCTTCTTGCTCTCCTCGAGACTCTGCGCGAGCACGTCCATCAGGTTGACGACCTTCGAACGAGCCGGCGCCTTCTTTGCCTTCGGCAGTTCCTTGCCTTCGGCGCGCGCCTCGATCATCGTCAATAGCTGGTCGTGGTATTGGTTGGTGAATTTTTCCGGCTCGAACTCGTCGACGCTCATCGTATCGATCAGCATCCGCGCCATCTGCATCTCTTTTTCGGGCAGCTTCTCGCTGTCCGGAAGATCGAGCGTCGTCGCCGGCACGATCTCGTTAGCCCAGTGCATCAGCTCGAGAACGAGCGCGTCTTCGAGCGGCTTGACGGCGGCGATGTACTCCTTGGTTCGAATCACCACGCGCGCAATCGCAACGCGGTTGCTGCCGGCGAGCGCTTCACGCAGCAGCGCGTAGGCGTGCCGGCCCTGTTTGGTTGGTTCGAGGTAGTAGGGCTTGTCGAAAAACATCGGGTTGATCCGGTCGAGTTCGACGAACTCGACGATATCGACCGACTGCGTTGCCTCGGGGTTGACCTTGGCAAAATCTTCGTCGGTCAGTAAAACGTACTGACCTTTTTCATATTCGTAGCCCTTGACGATCTCGTCCCACGGGACGGGCTTGCCGTCCACGCTGCAGACGCGCTCGTATTTTATGCGCCCCTCGTCCTTTTTATGCAGCATATTGAAGGAAAGGTCGTCGGTCTTCACCGCGGTGAAGAGCTTGACCGGAATCGTAACGAGCCCGAAATTGATGGCTCCCGACCAAATTGCATGCGCCATAGCCCGACTATTCTACCCAAGGCGCCCGCCCGTTTGCTACCCCCGGGCGCTATCTGCCCATAAGCGAGCGGCTTTGCCGCTCGGCCCCCCGAGCCGCTGCTTCTTCCAATGCTTGCGGCCCCACAAGTCCCCCTCGCGAGCCACGCGCGCCGGAACCGTCCGGATCGTATACTTCGCGAACTCATCGGCCGGCAAGGTCGCCGGCCGGCGCCTGGCGGCGGCTTCGACCTCGTCCCACTCCAGCGGCGTCGAGACGGGCGCCCCGTCGCGCGCCCGCACCGAGTACGGCGAGACGATCGTCTTACCGAGGCCGACTTGCACGTAGTCGATGTAGACGGCGTCTTGCGGACGCTTGGCGATCGTACGCTGGAGTGTCGCCGAGCCTTCGCACTGGGCAGCGGCTCGGCGCGCGACGATCTCCGCAAAGACCTTCGCGGTCTCGTAGGAGTACCCGGCGGCCAACGGCACGACGAGATGCAGGCCGTAGCCGCCGGTGGTCTTGACCAGCGATCGCAGACCGACGGACTGCAAGAGATCGCGAATCGTCAGGGTCACTTTGGCAAGCGTCGCCAGCGTGCACTTCTCACCCGGGTCGAGATCGAAAAGCACGAATTCCGGCTCCTCGAGATTCGGCAGCGCCGAGGTCCAGACGTGGAGCACGATCGCGGCGAGATTCGCGAAGTAGACGAGGCTGGGTTCGTCGTTGCACAACGGGAAGGTAACCTCGCTGCGCGTGCCGCCCGGGGTCGGAACCGTAATGCGCTCGATCCAGTCCGGCATACCCTTGGGCATCTGCTTTTCGAAGAAGGTCGCGCCCTCGATGCCGTTGGGGTAGCGCTGAACGGTGAGCGGGCGATTCTTCAAGTGCGCGATCGCCTGCGCAGCGACGCTTTGATAGTAGCCGATCAGATCGCGCTTCGCGTAACCGTCGCGCGGCCAGAGCACCTTGTCGAGATTCGAAAGCGAGAGGGTCTTCGTCCCCACCGCAACCTCGTGCCGCTGCGACGCGCTCACGATTCTTGCGGTATCTCGGCGACCACCTCGCCGGGCTGCTTGTCGAGCCGCAGCCCGACGTAGGCCGGCTGGCGCAGATAGCCGTCGCGCGTCCACTCCGCGAAGCGCACTTCGACGACCAGCTTCGGGGCGGTCCAATGCGTCGGCGCGTTCGCGTCGACGTCGTTGACGAACGGCGACGTTTTTCGTTCGATTTTCACCAGGCGCGCGTGCAGTTCGGCGAGCACTTTCGCCGAGAAACCCGTGCCCACCGAACCAATATACCGCAGCTTTTTGCCGTCGTACGCTCCGAGCAGCAGCGCGCCGAATCCCTTGCGGCTGCCCTTGGGTTCCGTCCAGCCGCCGACGACGAACTCTTGCTTGTTGCCGGTCTTGATCTTGACCCAGTCGCGGCTGCGCCGCTCCTGATACGTCGACTGGCGTCGCTTGCCGATAATACCTTCGAGGCTGCGCTGCCGCGCGATGCCGAAGAGTTCTTTTCCGCTGCCGACGACGTGCTTTGAGTAGAGCACGATGCCGTCGTCGCGAATCAAACGCTCGAGCAACGCTTTGCGCTCTTCCAGCGGCGTCGAGCGCATGTCGACGCCGTCGGCGTAGAGCAGGTCGAACGCGGCAAAGGTAAGGCCCACCGGCTTTTTCTGCGACTCCTGCAGCCGCTGAAACGCGGAGCGTCCGTGTGCGTCGAGGCTGACGATCTCTCCGTCGACCATCACCGGCGAGCTCGCAAACGAGCTCGAAAGCTCCGCGAGGGAGGGGAACCGCGCGAGCATATCGAGCCCGTTACGGGAGACGACGGAAAGCTTGCCGTCCTCGATCGTACAGAGCGCGCGATAGCCGTCCCATTTGATCTCAAAGAGCCACTCGGGATCGTCGAACGGCTCGTCGACGAGCGTTGCAAGCATCAACCCTTTGACCTTCGGCAGCGGATCGCGGGCGACGTTCGTGGGCCGGCGCGGGGCGGTCGCATGTCTCGACGGCTTCGACTGCCAGGTGGGCGAACGCGGATCGGCCGCGATATCGGCAAGCGTCTTGCCGCTTTTGACCGACTCGGGATGGTCGGCCGGGTCGTACTTGGGATCGGAGTGCTCGTCGCGATCCTTCAGGAGCAGCCACGGGTCGCCGTGCTCGTCTTCGCGCGGCTTGATTTTGACCAG